>DAAV01000105.1 GCA_001701295.1 Bacteroidales bacterium H10 | reverse complement strand
CTTTGTATGTCCCTGTACTCTTAAAACAACTTTCGCTGCTTGTCTTGGTAGCAAAATGTCAATGTTCTTGTCGCTCCCGGGTCCGTCCGCCCCTCTCGTGAGTGACGTTCTGTTTCCCGTTTGCGGTTGCAAAATTAGTGCAAATTCCAGCCCTGTGCAAATTTTATTCGAACTTTTTATGCGTTTTTCTGCTTTTATCCTATTATTTTGCTGTAAATCAGTCAGATTAAAATGTGTTTATAAATGTTAATGAATGTAAATTGAAATTTGAAGTTTTGAGAGAATTAAGTGCGGAGGGGGAGAGAGGGGATAAAAAATAAAGGACGCTTAATAGATAAGCGTCCATAAGCGTCCTTTTTTGGGGGGTAAGATTTGTTTGCTTTTGGGTTACCTTACGGGGGCCCTGCTGTGTCAACGCCTCGGAGAAGCGCTGCTCCGACTGAGAGGCGGGGAGGTCAGGGGAGGAATTTCGGGATGAAGATTATGAGACCGATGGCCACTGATGCTATTACGAAGAGAAGGACCGCGCCGGCGGCAATATCTTTTGCCGCTCCGATCAGCGGATCTCGCTCGGTCGTGATGCGGTCGGCAAGCTTCTCGACTGCCGTGTTGAAGCCTTCTGCCATAAATACACCTCCGATACACGACAGCAGCACACACCATTCAACCGGTGAGACTCGCCATATGAAACCTGCCGCTATCACGCAGAACGCGGCAAGCAGATGGATCTTCGCATGCGACTCCTCTCTGAAGAGTCTCCGGATTCCTTTTCCGGCAAAGCGGAACGCCGCTCGCCTTTTCTTTAAATATTCAATCATATGCCAAACCGTGATTTGTGATGTGATAGATGATGTGACGGGATATATGAAATGTGAGCTCTTTCCTACGGCGCGCGGACTGACAATCAGATTGTCAGAATTCGAAAGATGCGTAGATACCTATATTCGTACCGTCTGAAACCGGGGAAATCTGAAGATTATGTTTCTTCGCGAAAGGACGCGTGAATATGTAGGCACTTCCCGCACCTATGGCCGCTCCCGCAAGGACATCGTACCAATAATGCTTTTTTGAATAACATCTGCCCCACCCTACATAACAGGCAAGCGCGTAAGCAGGACCGCCATACACCCATCCGTAACGACGCTGAAGGTAGGCAGCCGTAGCGAACGACACCGCAGTGTGCCCGGAAGGGAAAGAGTGAAGATCGGATCCATCGGGGCGCCGCTCTTTGACCGTATATTTGAGTATATAGGTAGCCGCCGCAGTCACGGCAGCAGTCTCCACTCCCTGCAGAAGACCCTGCCAGTCTTTCATGACAAGAGTTCCGACGAGAGCCGAAGCAGGCAACGCTATGGCGAAGACATCGGTCGAGACTTTAACTCCTTTTTGCGCACGCGTTCTATGAAACGGTTGTTCCGACACACCCGTATCAGAGAGCGGCTGAATCTGCGCCGCGGCCGTCACAGGTAAAAATGCGACAGCTGACAGCACAGACATTATAATGGATAATGCAAATTTCATCATTGTCAATAATCATAATCGAATGAGAACTGGTCGACATAGAGTACGGAGCCGTTTCCACCTGTGAAATAGTCACCGTATTTGGAGGCCGAACATGTGATCTGCAGATATGACGGCACACGCGAGGTATCCTTGTAATCGAGCTTGATCTCGAAAGCCTGATATGAATCCATCTTTCCGCTGAAAACGAGCTCGCCGTATGCTATTATATAATCCGCATTCTTATTAAAAAGCTGACGCTCGCTCGGTTTTGTCCGGATCTCGTAAGGAGCGGTCCAGTCTGTCAATGCCACATATATGTGACAAGTGTCCGGACGCCCTTTAAAATCAGTATACGGATCTGAAACATGTGATATCTCAGCTGACTGATACTGATAATATCCTTTGAGTTTTGTCGGACGCAGATTCCATTTCCTGCCGAATCCAAGCACGCCGTTGGTTCCATCTGTTTTAAGATATTCACCCGAGAATATAGAGCCGGAACCAAGCCNNTTTTCCTGCCACTCCGCCCAAACCTACAAACAGAGTCTCACATCGGGCAGACTTTCCGGATCCTGTCGGCGTGTGATCGGAAGGAGTGGTAAGATTCTTATTCATCTTCCATGACCCCTGATTTCCGGTGTCCCAAAAGCGGGATCCGTTTGCATCCCACGGATTCCACATTCCTTCGGAAGTCTGAGACCACTGTTCGAAGTCTCCATCCGGAATATCGGCGGTAGCATCTGTCGTCACACGTATCTCATTTCCATAGTCCGTTCCCGACACAGTGCGGACTGCATACTCCGTCAAAGGTTCGAGGTGCGGAATATAACATGAGAACAGACCTTGCGAACGGCTTATAAATTCATCAGGTACCGGGATCCAATCCATGTCAGACACTTTCCGATATTCAAAGCCATTGTCCGCATCGGCAGGTCCGCTTCCGTAAGCCCATATGACTTTCGACCACGCATCGACGCGGGTTGTGTTGACAACGGATTCGGTAAACTGGGCATAGATCGTCCAGATCTCGGTGCGGCCATGGCATGTGACCTCGACACGCATCGGATAGAGCAGGTCGATCGGCCCGGGCCGCAGATCGGGAGAAAGCGTAGTGATACCGGCCGGTCCGAGTTTCACGCGCTGAAGCGTGAGGTGGCTCAGATCCGTGCCTTCCGGCATATTGACGATGACGCGGTGTCCCACTGGGTCGATGACACTCGCGCCAATCTCGCCCGACACCTCGAAATAACGCTCTATATCCTGATGCGCTATGATCTCCCATGAATATTCCTGGAAACGAGACAGCGTGACATAGAGCGGCGTGGTCATATTGTAAGTGCCCTGTAGAAGATCCGGATCGGAAACGCCGCCTTCCGAAATCTTGTATTCGGAAAACCTGACATTCTCGATATCGGTGGTCTCGTCAAGATAGATGTTCACCTCGAATGCAAGCGAGTCAATGTAAGCCGTGCGCGACTCGCCTTCCGCAGCTATGGCAAGAATCATCTGGGGCAAGCGCGGATATGGTATGTCATTCTTTATGCAGCACTGCAGCGAAAGCATGACTGCCGCGAGCATCGCAACCGCGACAAAGAGTATTCCTTTGCGAAATATAGACATAAATCCTATAGATTGACGGCTATGCCGAAATTAATATTGAATATGTTGAAACGGAAGTTCGCTCCCGAAGAGAAGCTATTGCCCGCCGGCTCATCATTTTCCTTCTGCTTCTCGTTGCGGAAATAGAAACCGAAGACACCGAACGAGACATGGAACGCCACATTTTTCATATTGAACACCTGGATGCCCGGCGAGAAATTCAGCTGAGCTTCCATCGAAGTCGTATAGGTAGTGGTCAGCTCGCCATTATAAGGGCGCCGAAACTCACTGTTGCCGGTCTGGAAAGATAGCTCGACCTCATTGAACACGCCAAAACGTCCGCGGCGGGTCAATCCGAGATACTGGGCGAATGTAAGGGCGGCCGAATAAGATTCTGACCGATAGAGGATGTCGTGCAGGTTGAAGCTGATGTCGTCCATTATATCGACATTGAAGGAATCGATCTGTCCTTTCGCATTGTAATATCCGAACTTGAGTCCGAGCGCAAGATTATTCTTTATAAAATACTGTATATATGGTTTGATCGAGAATGCATGCGCGCCAATGTTGACATCAGAAAGAAGACCGAACACATCGAGATCTTCCGTACCGAGTTCGCCGTAGGAAGCAGTCATACCTATGGCCCACACACTCTTGGGGATGTAAAGGAAATTTGAAAGTCCCCTGTCGTAACGGCCGAGATTTATCGATTTCAGCACCATCGGCACCGTATCGCCCTTATAGACCGTGAGTTCGTCAGGATCGAGACGATCAAGGTCGTCGACGACCTTGGAATGCCCGTCAAGGAATCTGATCACATCATCCTGCAGAGAATCGGGCACGTAAATGTATTTTCCATCGGGCACTCTCACCGGTGACGGAATCGAATCGCCGGCGTATGCGTTAAGCGGAATAATGGCGACAAGCAGGCAGAAAAATATTTTCCAGAATTTCATCACAGATAGAAGGTTGTTCCGAATGTTATACTGAATAGATTAATACGGAAATTAGCGGACTTTGAATGGCGGTGCGCATGATAGATCCGGTCATTGACGGAGTGAGTGGTACGATAACTGAAACCGAGCACACCGACATTGACTTCCATAGCCGACCAATTGGAAAGGAAAACCATCAGACCGGGCACGATGCCTATGTCGAGCGAAAAATTTGTCTCGTATGTACCTGTCAGATTTTCCCCCACTCCGCGTGTGAGTTTGGACTGACCGCCCCCGAGTTCAAGCTGAATCTCATTGAAAAAACCGAAACGTCGTGAATTCCCGAGCGAGAAATAATTACGGAAAAGCGCCGTAGCGTAATAATTATGTCCCAACGAATATATATGGTCGATATTCGTATTCGTCTCTGAGTCGAGGACTATATCCGTATTCTCAAGCTTGGCAAGCGTACGGGTATAAGAGAATTTAAGACCGGCCGCCATATCGTTGCGAAACGCATAGGCAAGCATAGGCGACACCTTGAAAGAATATGTATCGGCTGAAATACCCTCAAAAATCAAAAAACGGTAATCGTTGCTGTTCGACTGGGTATATGAAAAAGAGATACCAGTGATCCACTGACCTTTAGGCACAAAGACAGTTGACTCTACGTCGCGTTCAAAGGGCGTTATCCTGTTGACGGCATGGATAGAATCCAACATGGCCGGTGTGATGTGGGGCACGTCGGAAAACTCGGACCGGGCGTGTACAACGACAGTGTCGGGCGTCTGAAGTTTCTGACTGCTTTGTGCGGCTGCCATAGAGTCAAGAGCCGATACCTGACGGCGTAACGATTCCAGATGCGAACTGATGCTGTCGATATGACGCACGATCGAATCAGAAGGAAGAATGCCGCCGTTTCCGGGGGGAGAGTCCGTATCAATAACAACAGATTGACTCTGAGCGGAAAAACCGCCCAGAGTCAAAAAAGTCGCTATTATACAGTTTCTGAATAGATTACTCATATATCAGTTCGAAATCATCAAGATAAAGAAGACTACCGGCAGAGCCCGAGAAATAATCTCCATACTTGGAGGCAGTGGAGACTATCACGAGGTAAAGCGGACGGACAGTCTTGGCTCTCTCTCGGTATGTAAAGGGAATCTCGACTTTCTCCAACGCCCCGTCGGGACCGAAGTCATCGGTCCAGGTCACCTCACCGTAAGCCAGCACATGCGAATCATTCGGATCAAAGAGTTTCTGGTCGCTCGATTTTGTACGGATCTCCACCGGTTCATCGGTGAGCGCGATATAGATCTGGCCATGATCCTTTCCATCTTTTGTAATTGTTCCGGCAGGCACACCGTTCTTGACAGTACAGCCTGTGCCGGGACGGTAGTTAGCCCATACAGTAACTTTCGAAGGATGCGAACCATTATATGCGCGACCCACGGAAAGCACACCGTTTGTACCGTCAGTACGTACATACTCTCCGACGAAAGCATTACCGGCAGCGATCACAAGACCCATTACCTTCTTAGTCTCCAGCCGTGCGGCATATGTTCCGGAATGAACCATATCCGTACTCTTATCCGTAAGAACCACATCTGCAGTCGCACCGCCTTCGTTACCGGTACCCCAGAAGCTTGTCGTCTTGTCACCGGTCAGCGAAGGTATGATTATGCTCTTGCCTTTACTATCAACATATGTACCCCAGTCCTCGAACGAGGCATTGGGAATCCGGAAAATTCCTTCGGTAGTAAAGGTAAGGACTTCACTGGTCTCGAAACTGTCGGCAAAAGCGATATACTCATAGACAGTACCCGGTTCAAGGCCGGTAAGCACGACAGTGAAGGGTGTTACAGCCGCACGCGTACCTTTGTTCATGCGTGCCGCGCGACGCGCCGCAGCTCCGGAAGCCGAAGAGGGATAAGCGGCAGTCCATTCCTGAGTGCCCTGCTTGCGGTATTTGATACCGAAGTCGGTTGCATCGGCTGTATTAAGCTGTGCCGACAGAGTCGCCGTTCTCGCACCGACAGCCATAGGATCTGATTCTGGGGTCGGAGCCGGAGAAAGAACTATCGGATCGATGAATTCTATAGCCGAAACATTGTTGACTATGCGCAGAGTTCCTTTGCCGACCTTGTTGCGGGCATCTGTAGACTCGAAGGTCACAAGATATTCCTTTTCACTGTCGGGGAGCGCATCGAGGAATTCTTTGGAGAATGTGATGTAAACCTCATCGACCTTTACTTTATCGCCTTCGACATTGGCCGCGTCATAAGACTCCTGACGCTCCACACGAATACCCTTGGAAGCAAGATCGGTGATGACAGAGTTACTGAGAATATTCTGACCGCTTTCGAGTCCGGTGAAATTGTCGCTGAGATTCATGACAACAGAGCTGAGGCCGTAATAACCGCAGATGTAAACCTTCGTGTCGGTAAAGGAGCGATCGGTCGACACTACCTGCTCGGCGATGTCAAAGCCCACGCCGCGAGGATTGGGAGCGGGAAAGATCTCGATATCATCCTCTATGACAGGAATGTCGGCAATGGTTATGCGGATCAACGCGCCACCCTCGGTGACAGGTGTCTCATCTTCGGTCAGAGTCATGCAATACTCATGGGCACGCTGCACATTCTCGATCTTGCCTTCCTTAAGATAGGCAGAGCCGTCGGACTTCTTTCCCTCGATCTTGTAGGAAAGATCGGTCTCGGCCATATTAGGCATCATGAAATAACCCTTCGCAGTCTCTATGTTCTCGGACGTGAACACGAGTTCACCACGCGAGTTGGAGAAAGTGACCTTAAGATCCTGAAGATTTACATTGAGAGAAGAGGGATCGACGCTCACCACGACATTCGCGATTTTGCAGACAAGACTGAGAGTGTTGTTACCCTGCTCCACATCGAACTTCTGAACGGCACGATAAAATTTCTTGTCGAACGAAGCCGAGACAGAGTCTCCGGCCCATGCATCGGCCACATAACTGCCGACTTTGAGCTTGAAACTCGAGGGAATGTTGTCAACGCCCTTGAAGCGCTTCACCACACCCTTTGAATTCTCGATCCATATCACGCAGCCCTCGCGGAGATAAGCCATTTCATCAGAATCGATGGCACGTGTTCTTTTGATAACATCACCCTTGATATCGGTCGATATGGAGAGAGATCCTTCTCCCCCGTCGGAAAACGGAGCTTCCATCGCACAGGACGGGAGGATAGCTGCCACAGCCAATGCAACAGCCGAACGGGTTAAAAATTTATTTATCCTTTTCATAGCTGTTGTCTTTAATTTGTTCTGATTTGTAATGTTTTTGTAATAGTACCGTTCGCATCGGAAACAGTCAGATGGAATTTATGCAGTCCGGGTCCTAACGCACCAAGCATAGGAAGGAATTTGGTAAGTTCAAGACGCACTTCTTTCTGTCCTTTCACATTTACAGGGAAACCAAAAGACTCCGAAGAAAGAATCTCCGCCAGATCAGAGGGAGTGACAGCAAGATCAAGATGCGCCGGCAGACCTACAGACTCAAGTTCCTCAGGAGTCAGAGTATTAGAGTCGATATCGCATGTAAATACCGTTATACCGGCGTCAGCGGAACTCTTGACAACAAGCACACAAGGAGCGGACTCGCCATACATCTCAGCATCATTCACAGCATCGATATCGGTCGGAGCCAAAGCCGTAACTTCAGGCAATTCCGGTTGGGGCTCATCACCGCCGGGACCCGGAGGCGTATCGCCGTTGCCCTCGTTCGGATGCTCGTTCTTATCCACATCCACAAGCTCGTCATCAACAGTCACATTGCGCTCTATATCAACGACTGTGACAGATGCGTCAAGCACAACCTCGCCGTCGATATCGCCGCTGGCGTTCCCATTGCCGCCGTCATGAAGCTTGAAGTTAAGCTTATAATGGCAGCCGCGCTGTATGTCCTTGTATGATTTTGTCTCGACAGTCTCGGCACCGTCGATCGTGCCATAGAAAGTAGCCACGAGTGTTGTCTCGGCAGTATGGAGGAAATATCCTGCCTTACCGGAAGTAGCCTCGGCAGTAGTATAGTTCAGACCGTCGTTCGCGCCCACCTTGACTTCCACATAAGAGTCAACCGACATACGCGACACGAGGACAGGATCGAAAGTCACAGTGACCTTCACATTCTCAAGCTTACATTCGATCGGGTCGATATAACTTGTGATCTCATAAGGCTCGACTGAGAAAGTCTCGGACTGGCCGAGATAGTAGGGAGATTCCCATTCGGCAATTCTGTTTTCGCCGTAAGTCGCACTGCAGGTATAATCGCCGGCCGGGAGCGAAACCACCTCGGGCATCTCCGAATATTTATACTTGGCAACCGGCACACCGTCTTTAGTGAAGACTACGGTGAAATCATCAAGACTGACATCCGCACGTGTAGCGGGTTTCTGACGGATATTCTCGTCAGTGTTCAGTTCCATGGCAAGAGCGGATTTAAGCACCTGTCCCTCGCCCGAGTTTTCCCCATTGAAGGGGTTTTCCTTAGAGCAGCCTGTAACCAAAGCTGCAGCTGCAAGGAATGGAAATATATATGATTTTTTCATTTCTGTTCAAGAGTTAGATTTATCTTCTTTTGCCGTTGGACTTGCGGGGAGCGCGGGCATTGGCACCCTCGCCATAACCGAGACGCACATTGCTCACTACAAGCTCCGATCCTTTCGCATAAGCTTTGTAGGCATTCGCGGAAATGGTCTTGTTGCCCAATCCCTGACCTTCATCAAGAGCCGATCCCGACGGAATATTGATTGTCGGCGAGACTCCGCTCTTTGTCGACTTAAATCCTAATTCAAGACGGGCCGCTTTCTGACCGAAAGGATAACCGGAAAGGCTCACGGTCTGCTCGGTCATATCGGATGCGGCAGAAATAAGGAGTGTTTTTTCCGAAAGAACCTGACCTTTATCTCCAAGGACCTTGACATATACCTCGCCTTGCTCGCCGCCGACCGAAGTGTATTTATAATTGAAACTCAAAGTCGCCGGACGTGTAGAGGATGCTATTCCGTCAGTGCGTTTTTCAGTTCCGTCATAGGAATAAGAACCAAGGAAAAGCTCACCCGACGCACGTTCGAGAGAAGAGGGTGCATTCTCGCAATAATATTTTGTATTGTAATTACCACCGGAATTCGCAGGAGTAGTTCCGTTATGATGATAACCTACAGAACGAACCACTACAGAACTATTCTCTGCAAAGGTAGAGGGTACCATAAACCATGTATTCTTATTGGCAGATCCGCTCCAACAAGTGAAATCATTAAGAGTGGCCCAGTTGTCAGGAGTAGAACGCACGATAGATGATTTATGCGCATATGATCTATTGATACCGAGTGCATTTACCTCATACTTTCCACCGACCTGAATGCCTGAGAAATTTATAGTCTGGCTAAGAGCCGAGAAATTCCCGTTGGCAATATCAGCCTCGGCCTCGGTAGTAAACTGCGGAACAGCCTGACGATATTCGCCAAGACGCACATTGAAATCGCTATACACGGTAGCGGGAGTAAGACCGGAAACTGTAATGAATCCGCCGTCGGCGTGAGTGATATTAGCTGTCGGAACTACAGCCTCGCCGTTATACAACTGAACCTTATCGCTGATATATTTCACCGCCTCGTCGGAATCAGCCTCGATCTTGAGAACGACCTTGCGGGCGAAAGCATCGGGCGTGACAGTAAATTCAGGATCATTCACACTGACAGAAGTTCTTAAAGTGCGTTTGCCAAGAATCACTTCCACATTCAGAGAAGTCTGTGTAATAACAGGCACCTCCAGAACGTAACGGAAAACATAGGGAAGTGACGCTCTGGTAGCCTTGCCAGAGGGAGATGTAACCGCCGTCACACTCTTGACCGGCACTTCGACAAGCTGACCATTGGCATTAGGAGCCTTGAAAGAGACATCATCCTTTATGTCGGCACAGTTAGTGGCGACATCCATACTGATCTCGTTGCCGAGAAAATCAGGATTTCCGGCAGAGCTGACCTCAAGTTCGACAGGGGTCACACTCACAGACAGAGCGACAGGCTCGGAAGTACGCGTCATGGCATCGACCACCTGCAACTCGATAGTGTATGATCCGGCAGGAAGTTTCGAAATGAAACCACCGAGCTTCACCACACCCATCTTGTCGACATTGCGGAAGAATCCCGCGCAATCCAGGCCCTCGCTCGCAAGCTGAGCCTGCAGAAGAGCATCGGCATTGACAAGTTCGGCGCTGCGGCCGAACGCCGGAGTATATCCGTTCTGGCTGATGACATTGATAGTAGCCGACTTAAGGCCACCGAAGGCAAACACATCGAACTGTGCGTCACCCTTGAATGATGCATACTCGTATGCATCGAGAGCGGTGCCCGGCTCAAAGCCCTTGGTCTTCACTGAAGGAGCGGGAGCATTAAACAGCTCGTCTCCGAGAGATACAGCCACAGTCTCGGCCACCACATCGTCGTCAAACTGGATATCGAGCACCACGTCGCCCGTAGCTGAATCGGGGCTGACACCGATGGTCACAACGTAATGATGGCGTGCAAGAGCCGTGAACGAAGCGGGCTGAATATTGACAACCTTACCCGCGTCGTTGGTCAGCTGCAGATCAAGCTTAACCTCCGACGGAGCCACATAGGCGGGACGGTCCTCATCCTGCGCGAAAACCACCCATGAATGGCCTTCGGTCTGGATCGAAGAACTGTAGGCGGCAAAATTGCTTTTGAATTCGTCGGTATATCTGATCGAAACCATCGCGTTGGCGAGCGTGGCCACCACTGTCGCGTCAGTCACCGCACCGGGAGAGACATGGACATCGGTCTGTCCCTTGTAATAAGGATTCGAGAAGCCCTCGGCGTCGATATCACCATAAGAGGCGGTCAGAGTGTAGTCGCCGATCGGGAAAGAGGTCTCTCGGTTAAAAGCCTCTATACTATTCCAGTCTTTCGAATAAGAGCCGTCAGACTTGGAAAGATTAACAGCAAACTGATTGCCATCGGGCACGACCGGGCTGACATTATCGTCGGCTCTGGTCTGACGCACAACTCGCGCGTCGGAAGAAAAATTAAGATTGATTCCGCCTTCAGAGTCCGATCCTGACCAGGGACTTTCATCGCTACACGACACAAGTCCGACAGAGGAGACCGCTGCAAGGAAGATTAATCCTTTGCTAAAGTTCTTCATTGTTATGTTGTTTAATTAATAAAATTATCACAATTGCAGGTCCGGCAAACTGCGGAACTGATGTTTTTTATCAAAAAAGATTGGCAGAGTAATTAAACTGGAGAAAGAAATCGTTATCTATGATAAGAGTTGCATATTTTCATACAGCAATTCCGTGGCAATCTTATTCGGATACAAAATTAATCAATTTTAACCACGTAAGATTTATGCATAACACTAAAACAACACAATTGCGCCAATTTAACCAATAAAATAAAATGAAAATTAAAAAATTAATATTTTTAGCAGCATTTTTGACCATTTTCGGTATCAATAGTTCCAAAGCGCAAGGACTCGGTGACATTTTAGGTGGAGGACTCGGAAACACACTGGGAAACATAATAGAGGGAGTATTCTCAAGTTCCAATATCACGATAGCCGACATGGAGGGAGAATGGACATCGACCGGCCCGGCCGTATGCTTTCAGGGAGAAGGTTTTCTGAAAAAGGCTGGCGGCATCGCGGCAGCGGCGGCCGTGGAGACAAAACTCGCCCCCTATTACGAACAATACGGGCTCAACAACGCGACACTCACCGTCAATGCCGACGGGACATTCACTCTCGCCTGCAAGATGATAAAGCTCAACGGTACCATAACACAGGCAGCCGGAGCGGAACCGGGTGTGTTCGAATTCAATTTCACGGCTCTCGGCATAAAACTCGCGACCGTCACCACTTATGTGGAAAAGACATCGCGATCGATGGACGTGATGTTCGACGCCACAAAACTGAAGAAACTTCTGACGGCAGTGTCACAATTCAGCGGCATCAAGGTCGTACAGGCTCTCAGCAGCATTCTCGACTCTTATGACGGTCTCTGCGTGGGATTTCATTTCTCGGGAGGCAAGACCCAGAACGACAACAGCAGCAACGGCTTCAGCCTCGGATCGATACTGAACGGACTGGGCACCAATAAGACCAATACGACCAGTGGGACTAATAAGACTAATACGACCAATAAGACCAACCAGTCCACCACAACCGATCCCGACAGCTCCGCCAACGGCNNCCGGCAGACCGGAACAGGCAACGGTCTTGACATACTCCGCGGCATTCTCGGCGGCAACAAGAAATAACTATGACCTCATGTCAAAAAATATGCGGCTCATACGGGCCGCATATTTTTTTATTGTCAATTTCTGTCAGAGAGATGCGAGCCGGGCAAGATACTTGCCGAGGATATCGAATTCGAGATTGACCACCGTTCCGGCCTTTATCGTATGGAAATTGGTGTGGTCGTGCGTATACGGGATGATGGCGACCTGAAAGCCGCCGAACAGCATTTCAGGATTATCCGGCAGATAAGATGAAACAGGATTACATACCGTCAGACTCACACCGTTGACAGTCACCGACCCCTTGTCGACAGTAAAATATCCTCGGCGCGCCAGATCACGAGGCACAGTGTATTCGAAATCATAATACCAGCTCCCCTCGGCCTCATCCACTTTCTTACAAACGGCGGTCTGATCTACATGCCCCTGCACGATATGGCCGTCGAGCCGACCGTCGATACGCATGCTGCGCTCCACGTTGACATGGTCGCCTATTTCGAGAAGTCCGAGATTCGACCGGTCGAGAGTCTCTCGGATCGCCGTGACCGTATACGTACCGTCGCCTGGAAGTTCCACGACTGTCAGACAGACGCCATTGTGCGACACACTCTGATCAATCCTCAGCTCATCCGCAAACGAGCAGGAAAGAGTGATGTGAAGGTTATCTCCATCCTTGCGAAGCGCCACTACCCTGGCAGCTTCCTCTACTATTCCTGAAAACATGATTTTTCTCTTTTATATGATTTGATTCGCAAAGTTAGAAAAAATTTTACTAAATTTACAACCTGCAAACCAAAGACAGCAATTATCCTCAAAAGAGTATACAGTGAATACGATAAAACTTCCGCCATCCATAAAACCGGTAGACAGGGCCGGACTCGGAGACTCACGCCAAATCACCCTGATCGGAGGAAACGGCGCCGGCAAGTCTCTATTCATGGAGGAAATGATGTCACTGTGCGGAGACAAGGCATACAAGCTCAGCGCATTGTCAGCATTCTATCCTGAACGCGAAGAGTCGACTATGCCCGGATCCGTCGACAGTCTCTACCGTCAGGCCATACGTCAACAAAGCTATATGCGCACCGACGCCGTGAGCGAACTTGACAAAATAGTCTACATGCTCTTTGCCGACGAGCTCGAGAGCCTGCTCAAGATGAAGGCCGAGGCTCTGGCCGAAGGCCACAGGTTCAAGATAAAACCTACGAAACTCGACATAATACAGCGTCACTGGGAGCGTATATTCCCCGGCAACCGAATAACCCGCGCCAAGGGCAGACTCATGTTCTCGACCGGCAGCGGAGACGACCTCATCTCGACCCACACGCTGAGTCAGGGAGAGAAAGCGGCGCTCTACTATCTCGGAGCCGCTCTCTACGCCATGCCGAATGCCGTGATATTTATCGACTCCCCCACCCTGTTCGTACATCCGACTATACTCGGCAATCTGTGGAACTCAATCGAAGATCTGCGTCCGGACTGCACGTTTGTATACAATTCTGTCGATGAGGACTTCGTCAATTCCCGTACGCACAATACATGCATATGGGTGAAGCGCTATGACTCGGAAATCCGCTCGTGGGACTACGACATAGTGGAACCCGGGTCACGGTCGGAAGACCTGCTTGTCGAACTTGCAGGCAGCCGGCGCCCCGTGCTCTTCATAGAAGGAGACATGCGACATTCCATAGACATACGGCTCTACAGTCTTGTGTTTCCCGACATGTCTGTTCGCCCCGTGGGTTCATGCGACAAGGTGATCGAGACAACCAGGTCATTCAACGACCAACAGGCCATGCACCATCTCAGCAGTTTCGGCATCGTCGACCGCGACCGGCGCACGGACCAGGAAGTGGGATATCTACGTGCGAAACATATAATGGTGCCTGATGTGGCGGAAATCGAGAACATATTTCTCCTTCCCGGGGTTATCAGATTAATGGCACGCCGCCGCGGACGCGACGGAGCAAAGATCTTGAGGCGCGTGGAACGCGAGGTGACACATATGTTCAAACGCCACGCCGAAGAACAGGCGCTGCAGCATGTGCGCCACAAAATGAAACGCGACGTCGAATGCCGCATCGACGGCAAATTCTCGTGTATAACCGCACTCGAGACCCACATAAAGAGCCTTATCGTCAAACTGCAGCCGCGCAAGCACTACAACGCGCTGCGCGAACAGTTCGCGGCAATGGTGCGCGACAACGACTATGAGGGAATCCTGAAGGTATTCAACCACAAGCCCATGCTTCCGGACTCGGGAGTGCACCAGCAGCTCGGCTACAGAACAAAAGACGACTATATAGGCGGTGTGCTTGACGTGCTGAAATCATCGGGCAAGGATTCGGACACACTCAGAGAAATAATCCGGCACTGTCTGCACGTCGAAAAGAAACCTACTGAAAAAGAAAATTGATAATAATGTACATAATCCCATAAAGATATGGAAAAAAAACTTGCTATCCTGCGCAACGACCCCTGGCTGGAGCCTTACGCGCCCGCGATCGAAGGACGTCACCAGGACGTGATCCGCAAAATGGAAGAACTCACCGTCAACACCGACGGCAGCCTCAACAAATTTGCCAACGCATATAATTATTTCGGTCTTCACCGCGAAAAATCAGGGAAATGGGTATTCAGAGAGTATGCGCCCAATGCTACGGAAATATTCATAACGGGCACGATGACAGACTGGAAGGATGACAAGCGCTATGCGCTCCGCAGGCTTCCCGACGGAGCCTGGGAGGGCAGATTCGCTGCGGACGCATTTCACAACGGCGACCTTTTCAAACTCCATATCTACTGGAACGGAGGAGACGGTGAACGTCTGCCGGCCTATGCACGGCGAGTCGTACAGGACAACGATACAAAGATATTTTCCGCAGAGGTATACGCTCCGGAACATCCCTACAAATTCAGAATCAAAAAATTCACTCCCGACACGAAGCCGCTGCTCATCTACGAGGCACACATCGGCATGGGTGAAAACAAGGAGGGCGTCCGGACCTATGACGAGTTCAGACGCAACGTATTGCCTCGCATAGCCAAAGACGGCTACAACGCCATACAGCTGATGGCGATACAGGAACATCCCTATTACGGATCGTTCGGATACCATGTCAGCAATTTTTATGCCGCATCATCGCGTTTCGGCACACCCGACGATCTGAAACATCTGATCGACGACGCACACGAAATGGGCATATCGGTCATAATGGACATCGTGCACTCCCATGCCGTGAAAAACGAGATCGAAGGTCTGGGACGCTTCGACGGCAGCTATGACCTCTATTTCTACGGTGACTCGCGCCGCGAACATCCGGCATGGGACTCGCTCTGCTTCGACTACGGCAAGAACAGCGTGCTTCACTTTCTGCTCTCAAACTGCAAGTTCTGGCTCGAAGAGTATAAATTCGACGGATTTCGTTTCGACGGAGTGACATCGATGCTCTATTACAACCACGGGCTCGGCAAGGCATTCGGCGGTTATGGAGATTATTACGACGGCAATGAAGACACCAACGCCCTCGTCTATCTGACCCTCGCCAACATACTGATACATGAAGTCAACCCGAAAGCCATAACGATAGCGGAGGAAATGAGCGGCATGCCGGGCATAGCCTCGAAATTCGAAGACGGCGGCATGGGCTTCGATTACCGGCTCGCGATGGGAATACCCGACTACTGGATCAAAATGATCAAGGAGAAGAAGGATGAAGACTGGCATCCGACATCCATATTCTGGGAACTCACAAACCGCCGCTCCGACGAAAAGACCGTCAGCTACTGTGAAAGCCACGACCAGGCGCTTGTAGGCGACAAGACCATAATCTTCCGTCTGATCGACAAGGAAATGTACTGGCATATGATGGTGGGCGACGACAACGGCACCGTGGCACGGGGCATGGCACTGCACAAGATGATCAGGCTCGTGACTCTCGCCTCGATCAACGGCGGATATCTCAACTTCATGGGCAACGAATTCGGGCATCCGGAATGGATCGACTTCCCAAGGGAGGGCAATGGATGGTCTTATAAATACGCTCGCCGCCAATGGAATTTGGTGGNNGGGCTGGAGCTATAAATACGCGCGCCGTCAATGGGATCTCGTCGACCGCGAGGACTTGAAATACAAGTATCTCAACGCATTCGACAACTCGATGATTGAACTCGTGTCGGGAGTATACGATTTCCAGGCACTACCCGTGGAAAAGCTCTGGGAAAAGGATGACGACCAGATACTGGCTTTCCGCAGAGGAGACCTGATATTCGTGTTCAACTGGAATCCAAGCCGGTCATTCGGCGACTACGGCTTCCTCGCTCCGGCCGGAGAATANNGAGAATATGAAGTCGTACTGAATTCGGACGACCCCGAATTCGGCGGTCTCGGCCTGTCGGACGACAGCGTGCATCACTTCACCCAACCCGACCCTCTCTATTCGCCCTCGGGCAAGGGCTGGCTCAAAATGTACATACCTGCACGCACGGCGCAGGTGCTCCGTCTTGTCAAGAAACGCCCGGCACGCAAACCGGCGGCATCCAAAACCACAAAACCCGCAAAAACAGACGCAAAGAAGAAATGAAAAAAATAATAGTTGCGATCGACGGCTATTCTTCGTCAGGAAAATCGACAATGGCCAGAGAACTTGCAAAAAGAATAGGATATGTCTATGTCGACTCGGGAGCCATGTACAGGGCGGTTACGCTCTATGCCATCGAGCACGGCATGACGCATGACGGACAAATCGACAGAGACGCCCTTGTGGCGGCACTCCCCGGCATCCAAATATCGTTCACAAAATCTNNCAGCACACTCTGCTTAACGGGCACGACGTGGAAGCCGAGATCCGTGACATGCAGGTCAGCTCGCTTGTCAGTCCGGTGGCGGAAATACCGGAGGTACGCGAGCGTCTGGTCAGACTGCAGCAGGAATTCGGCGAACACAAAGGAATCGTGATGGACGGTCGCGACATAGGCACGACCGTATTTCCCGATGCCGAAATGAAAGTTTTTGTAGAGGCCTCTCCCGAAGAACGAGCCAACCGCCGCCTCCGCGAGATGGAAGAAAAGGGCATGAAAGTGAACTATGACGAGGTGCTCGAAAACATCAGGACCCGCGACCACATAGACACCACGCGCGCCGTATCACCGCTGAGGAAGGCTCCCGACGCACATGTGCTCGACAATGACCGCATGTCCAGACAGCAACAGATGGAATGGCTTCAGAACCTTTACAACACAATCGCAAACGAATAAATCGGATGATTCACGACACAAGCAAGCCCGGATCCGGATCGGATCCGGGCATTCCCTTGATAGAGATAGACTCCAACTCCGGATTCTGCTTCGGCGTGGTCACGGCCATAGACAAGGCAGAGGCGGAACTAACGCGCGGTGAGTCGCTCGCATGCCTCGGAGACATAGTCCACAATGCATCGGAGGTGGAACGTCAGCGCCTGCGGGGATTGCGGACCATCACGCACGACGATCTTGAAAGCNNACACGGCGAACCACCCACTACCTACGAAACGCTGCGCCGCAACAACAACCGCGTGATCGACGCGACATGTCCGGTGGTGCTGAGACTGCAGAAGCGCATAAAAGAGGCGTACGACACCGCCAAACGCCGGCTTGAGGGGGGAGAAATTCCGGAAATGCCGCTCATACTGAT
>DAAV01000156.1:30593-31966 GCA_001701295.1 Bacteroidales bacterium H10 | reverse complement strand
CGCCGCGAGTCTGGTCCGGTGCCGTGACGCCGATATCGGGATAATGGCTACAAAAAGAATTTCGAGAATGTTGGGTATGCGGGTCAGTGTGTTGAGTCCGGCCACTGCGCCGGAAAGCAATAAAAGCAGATATGTCTTGCGCGCGGTTTTGTTCCGGTCTTTTTCCGGCATGTCCCCGCTCTCCCGGGAAAGTCCGGTCGTAAGGAACATGAGCGATATCAGCGCGAGCGTGACGGTCATTATGTCGTTGTAGAATGTCAGGGGTGTGCCCCACGCGCTCGCTGTCACGAGTATGACCGTCAGAAGCATGGGCATAAAACCGCATTCTCCGCGTAGCATGCGCCATACGCAGCATATGCAGAGAAGATTGCACAGGGCGCCGAACACACGCATGGCGAGTATCGAGCCTCCCGTCAGCGAAGAGACCGCGCCTCCGGCGATGCCGCTGAGATAATACATGAAGTTGTAGCCCACGGCTTCGGGATTCGTGAAGATGTTGTCGTAGAAAGTCATGTAGAAGCCAGAGTCACACAGCTCGAATCCGCAGAATGTGGCGGGAAGCTGCATGACAGCGCCTATGAGGAGCAGGGCGGCAAGCCTGAGCCGCCGGTCAGCAATATATTTCACAGTCAGTCGTTTTAATGTAGGTGTGTCTGTGACTTCGTTTCCGTATGCAAATTTAACAAATTCCGTAAAAAGCCGTAAATATTACGTAAATATTATGTGTAAAAAGATAACGTTCAGAAATCTTGAGATCCAGGCCTGGATCTGGCTCGGACTTCCTATGCTGCTGTTTCTTTACGGCTGGATGCGCTGGTATGTATCCCTGCCTCTCGGACTGATGATCGTTCTGGCCGCCGTGCGGTATTTCTCCCGCAGTCATGGATCAGACCCCGTGGGCGTGCACGGCTGGAAGGACGTGGCCGTCACGCCGGGCTGGATGGCCGCTTTGGTGGTGATTGCCGCTCTGCTCGTTTTCTGCGGCATGGGAGGCATGGTCGCCCAGCATTGGGATTACCAGTGGCGCAATGCCGTCTTTTTTGATCTTGCGAAAAAAGACTGGCCGGTGGTGTACGACAGCAGTGTGCCGCGTTATCTCTGCTATTATTTCGGCTATTGGCTGCCGGCTGCGGTGGTCAGCAAGATGACGGGATATATTGTTCCCGGCGATCTGTTCCAGCTGCTGTGGGGACTGTGGGGGCTGTCGATAGGCTATACCTTTCTTGTCGGTTATCTCGGAGGCCGCTCAAAATGGTGGATACTGCCCGTGCTGGTTCTTTTCGGATGCTGGGATTCTTTCGTTTTCGACGTGTTCGGCGCCCCGATCGCGCGCTTTGTCGGGCTGGACGCCTCGATCGACATATATTCATATT
>DAAV01000156.1:24895-30576 GCA_001701295.1 Bacteroidales bacterium H10 | reverse complement strand
GGCGCTCTGGGTGGCGCTTCCGTTGCTCTATGTGCGGCGTCTCGAGCCGGAGACACTTCTTCTTCCGGCCGGATTGCTGTTCCTTTATTCTCCGTTGCCATGCGTCGGGATCTCGGTCGCTATGGCCTGGTGGCTTGTAAAGGGAGGCCGGCGGTCACTGTCGTTTCAGAATGTGACGGGGGCGCTTGTCATGTCCNNACCGGCCTTTATTTCATGAGCAACAACAATGCCTCCGGAGCGGATGTGGCGTCTACGCTCGGTCTTGCCTCGGTGATGCTGCTCGGTATATTGTTCTTTGTTCTTGCTGTCGGCGTATGGCTTCCATTCGTCTGGGACAGAGTGCGCCGCAACAGCACCTTCGTCATACTCGTGATCACAGGATTTCTTCTTCCGCTTCTGTCGCTGGGTGATTCCGACGATCTTGGACGCAGGGCGATAATGCCTCTGACTNNCTGACTATAATGCTGACATATATGGTGCTTGCCGAGATCGGCGGATGGAATCGGCTGGCGTTATGGAAAAAGATAGCGCTTCCCGTGGTTCTGCTGGTGGGAAGCTATGACTGCTACATCATGACCGACCTGACCTTCCGCGAGATCGAACAGTCGAAAGAGAGGGGAAACGGTCCGAAGCTCATCTACATGATGGACCATCTCGATGATCCCGAGCGTAATTACCATTATGACAATTTTATTTCGGAAGGCGAAAGCTTTTACAGCCGCTGGATGATGCGGCGGACCGGAGGTTATGACGATGATGAGTGAGCGCTCCATAGTGATGCAGGCATGGGCATGGCTGCTGCTGCCCGTAATGTTGTTCGTCGGATTCTGGTTCAGGCCGTGGATCGCGCTTCCCGTGCTGGCCGCCATAATCGCGTCGGCTTGGTTTATCTTCTCCAATCCTCCTGTCGGAGCAGCGTCTTTTGTCGGAGCAGCGCCTTTCCAAGNNATGCAGACGACGAGCAGTAGCATCAGCGTATATGGATAATTCCCTGTTCTCATCATTAAGCGAGACATATTCATCTACAAAGATAATACATTCCGACGTATAAACCAATTTCTTGCATTACCCTCCGCGCCACCCTCTCCCGAAGCAACCCCGGCCGGAGCGTCAGTCGGAGCAGCGCCTTTCCAAGGCGGTGAAAAAAAGCTATTCGCCGCTCCCGGAGTCAGGATCTCGTCCCGCTGGTGGTGGATGCTTGCGGTAGTGGTGCTCTATGTGGTTGTGTCGGGGATCGGAGGCTTTGTGGCTCAGATGCCCAACGATCACGCATGGCGCAATGCCGTGTTCTTTGATCTGGCACGCCGCGACTGGCCGGTGGTTTATGATGACGGCGAGGGCACCATGCTGTGCTATTATTTCGCTTTCTGGCTTCCCTCGGCAGTCGTGGCAAAAGTGGCGGGAGTGATCCGTGCCGGAGATGTGGCCCAGGTGTTGTATGCCGCGTGGGGCACGTGGATCGCGCTCAACATGATATTCTGCATGTCGGGTGGAAAGCCGAGGTGGGGCGTTCTTCTGGTCTTCATCTTTTTCAATGCATGGGATGTCGTCACGGCATTCTTTTTCAGCGAGGATCGATTCTCGATCCTCGGGGATCCCTGGGATCCGCATCTTATGTGGCTCAGCACTGTGAGCGACAGCTTCGCAGCCTCGGCCAATCCTGTGATATATAATTTCATATACAATCAGGGCATAGCCGTATGGGTGTTCATGTCGCTCTTTCTTCATGAACGGAACCGGCCGCAGCGTCTCATGTTCCTTTACGGACTTTTGCCGATATTCGCTCCGATACCGGCTCTCGCTTTTGCGCCTTATGTCACCTTCCGGCTGCTTGCCGGCTTCAGGCGTATATGGACTGTGGAAAATGTCACCGGTCTGGCAGTGGCGTTTCTTTCGGCGGCGTTCCTGCTGCAGAACAACAGCGGCGGCCACCTCCGGCTGGTCAGCGCCGGCGGATCTATGGCTTTGCAGTTGCTTCTGTCGTTGACATATTATGCTCTTTCGTTTGGAGTGTTCATATTTTTCATCTGGAAATATGTGAGACGCGACGCTCTCTACTGGTCGCTGATAGCCATGAGTGTGCTCTCTGCGCTTGTCGGCATCGGCACGACTCCCGATCTGGCGTGGCGCATGTCGATACCGGCGGTGGTGATGACCGTTATTCTTTTGTGCCGTAGAGTGGCCTGTTTTTACCGTATGGGGAAATGGACCNNCGCTGTCATGCTTGTCGGAAGTTTTTCATCAATATGGACGTTTGCTTTTACGCTGCATGAAGAGACATGTGTGGCGCGGGGAGAACGGCCCCGGAAATATATTTTCATGATGGATCACATCGACGACAAGGACTACAATATGTGGTATGACAATTTTGTCGCGCAAGGAGACAGTTTCTATCGCAAGTGGCTTATGCCCCGTCGGCAGACAACAGAGCCGCCCGACGATAGCATCGTCAGGCGGCAGTGTCAATAACCAATCATTCTATGAGAAAAATTCAGAGTGCGCTTGCCACATTGGCGGTGTTGGCGGTTCTCACGCTCTTGTTGCCACGCTGGCCGAGCTCGCCTTTTGAGTCATTCTTTCCCCCGCGCATCGCACGGGCTTTTTTGTCATGGCTCTTATGACCCATATACGCCTTGTGGCCGCGGTGCTGCTGGCCTCCGCCGTTGATATACATGTTTTCCAGAAAGACCACATACTGGTCCGGACCGATGATAGTCTTCACCTCTTCAAGATATGACTTTCTGGCTGCCTTGCACTCTGTGCGGCGGTCGGCGTCATTTTTGAGCTTCTTTTCCTGTCGTGCCTGAGCCTGCTCTTTGCGGGCGGTCCGGCATTTGTTGTCAAGCTGCTCAAGCTTGGCTTTCTGGGCATCGGTAAGAGTTAGGCCGGCGTATGGATCCGCTTTTGCCACGCGGCCTTTGATGTCGTCTCTGAGACATGTCGCCTGGTTCTTGCAGTCGACATTCTTTGTGCATATCCTGTTTTCCTTGCATACGGTATTGTCTACGGTGGTTGTATTCTGTGCGCTGCCGTTGAAGGCTGCGAGAGACATTGCGACAAGTGCTAAACCTAATACTTTCTTTTTCATCTTGATCATGTTTTTATGTACGGTTATTATTCGTTTGTTACGCTGCTTTGATTGTCATAACAACTGTCGGATTAATAGCAAAATAGTATTTAACAACAATTTAACCATTATCCGTCCCTACATATAAATAAACCTAAAAATAAACCGCCCGATTAAACCCACCCCTCCGTCGCTCCGCTGAAATACCTCTATCTATCGAACCCTCCCCTCGGAGCACCACTTCCCGTCAAAGTCGGAGTAGCGCCTTTCCAAGGCGTTGATAGCCTCAAATGAAAATCCTCTGCGTATCCTCTGCGTTCTCCGCGCCTCCGCGAGAGTTATTTTGCCTGCGAAGCAGGCGCGTGTTATCCACACGCAAAGACGCAAAGTCCGCCAAGTCCTGCCGAGTAAAAATAAGGTGTTAACCCAATGATAACAGTGTTACCTTGATTTCCCCGATTATTGTTACACCCTATACAAGCTTCAAATAACACAATTATCACTTCATTGACCCCACTTATATGAGCGGATCATTTGTCACTGTAATGACCTTTGAGAGAAATGACGGTTACAATTACCTTATTGTCTTCTATACAGTAAATCAAACGATCTCCTTTATTGATTTCCCGACTCCACAAGCCGGATAAATTCCCTCTAAGTTGTTCAACGTGGCCGGTGCCGGTGGTAGGGTGCTGTCGCAGCTCCTCAAACAAATCTGCAATCTTCTTTATGGTTTTCTTTTGTCCGGATTTACGCCATTCTTTCAAGTTTCGTTCCGCTTCCGGCATCAGAATTAATTCGTAAGTCATACGCCTAACAAATCCCTTATCTCATCCATTGTATAGGGTCTTCCTTTCCCTGCTTTCATTTCGGCTATGCCACGTTGTACGGATGCTATGTTTCTTGGGTCGTCAAACCACGGATCGCCGGATGGGGAGGGATTCTCCTTTACTTCGATGGTTACGGTGTTTGCCTTTGAAATGAGGATTGTTTCGATAAAATTTTTTAGGCTCTTGCCTTGAGATGCTGCCATAATGGAAAGCTTTTGAAAAACATCGACAGGGAGGTCAATGTTTTTGCGCTTGACGTTTAGTGCTGTTGCCATGTCATTTAGTTTTGTAATGCAAAGATATATAATATTCATAGTATACACAATTGATAGGAACAAAAAGTTGGGGTCAATACGAATTTTTTAACAGTTTTCGATTTCAGGCACCCTTCTTGGTAGTCGGAGCAACGCCTTTCCAAGGCGTTGATAGCCTCACATAAAAATAAATCTCTCTCTGCGTATCCTTTGCGTCCTCTGCGCCTCCGCGAGAGGCTATTTTGCCTGCGAAGCAGGCGCGTGTTATCCTCACGCAAAGGCGCAAAGACCGCGAAGTCCCGCAGAGAAGAACATATAAAGAGTATAGAGCCGCTGTAAAAATAGAGTGTTAACCCAACGATAACAGTGTTACCCTGATTCTTTCCGATTATCGTTATACACTGCAAAAGTTTAATAACATTGTTATCACTTTATTAACACTTTAGCCAGTCGAAGCAGTGCCTCTCCGAGGCGCTGGCAACGGTCTAAGCTGATGACGGTATATTAAGAGTCTATTTCGGTTATGGGTGCGAATCGGCGGCAGCGGGGTGCTTTATATTGCCTAACAATATTTTAACACTTAATTAGGCCAATAAATATTACATTTTTTTTTGCAATGTTGTGAACTTTTAATTAAATTTGCATTGCATTCAGACCGCACAGCCGCCCGGACACATGCCGGGTATACGGTTCAGAGTACGTGGGTTGCCATAACTTCTTCATTACCCATGCGATATATCAAACACACGGCGATGAATGAAGCGGCATTCCGAGTCTGCTTTATAACCGTTGGTGCGCCTAAGTGCGCCCCGGAGTGTCTCGTGAAGATGCATCGGGATATTATAACCTACTTTTTTTACGGCTTTTGTTGCAAGACAACATGCTTACTTCAAACCTACACACTTAACTTTTAATCACGCACCGGATGGATAAATAAATACTAAAACGGGGAACCCAAAACCGTCTGACCGCGCAGGGGAACAGTCTCCCTTGCGCTTCAGACACAAATCTGTGAAAACTCCTTGCAGCGTTTAACCTACTGATTATACTGCAAGCCGAAACCTACTGACGCGCAACGCGCGAACTGAACTGCCAGCCCGCCGGCTCCGCTTGCCGGAGAGCCTTGACATGAAAACTCAAATACTTAAATAACAACTTTTAATCATTTAAAAAATGAAACATTTAATTACCAAGCTTTTACTGGTAATGATGTGTGTATGTGGCATTCCGTTGNNNNGAGAAGCGAATTTTATGAACAGTAAAACTGTTCAAAGTTCTGGCACCTGGGCCCTACCTGGTGTTTCACAAACGAGTGGAGATACCGGAGATTATTATTTTTGGGTAGCTGGAGATTTTAAGCTTTCTCAATTCGGGACAGGATCAACCACCAATTGGAGTGATTTTAACAACTCAGTTTTTGAAATTACTTCCAATAATATTAATTGGGATGGTAGAGGTGTTAGTAATCTCGGGGGGACTATTACAAATCCAAAATTCGTGCATCTTGCAATCCGTACCGGAGGGGGGAAC
>DAAV01000156.1:7223-24887 GCA_001701295.1 Bacteroidales bacterium H10 | reverse complement strand
ATGAAGGGGAGTGGGGGTCTGTTTCTTCTTATTTCGAAAACGGAGAGGTGATATATTACTGTCCAAACGCTGGGTTCAAGGACAAAAATGCTATATTCCGTGCAATATTTAATGATGGAACGATAGTTTCATGTACTCCGGTTAAAGATAATTCGGGATATTATTCATTTGTCGTTCCTAAAGCAGGCTTGAATACTGTAAAGATAGAGCGAGGCAAAAGTGACGGCTCTGAATGGTGGGGAAATTATACACAGGAAATGACGAGCAGTGCCAAAGGTGACAATAACTGTATAACCATGGCCGCCACTGTCAGCGATTGGAAGGCGGCAACCTGTTCTTGGACTGTATATGAGATTCCTTCGAGCTATAATCGTACTCTGTTTGTCGGAATAGCGAGTGCAAACCGTCATCAGATACAGTATGTGAACGGCTCGTACCAGACTTATAAGTTCTATGTCAACAAGGAGGACATGACCGTTGACAATGAGTTCGGCTTCCGTTTCTACAGCGAGCCTAATGGCGGTGTATGGATGGGTAATGATACGTACGGTCAGACAATCCAGACCGGTATCAAATACACTACTAACGGAAACAAGAGATATTTTATCAACGAGGCCGGAGCGTATGCCATCGATGTGGAGTCTTATAATCCGGAAGCAAACACGGTCGTGTTCACGCTGACTAAGCTTGCTGATGATGCTGTGGTGCGTCCCGAACTTTACATCGGAGGTACATGGAGCGGCAATGAAGGAAACGATGGGGCAAAGACGAGGATCGAATCCTCCAAAGGGAAATATGCCGAGTATAAGTTTACGGTTACTTCCCCGAACAGCAAGTTCCGTTTCTTCTTGGCAAGCAATGGTGGTACCGGAATGGGGCCGATCTACACAAACAATATCAATGTTGACGCGACCGGTACGCTGGCCTATACCACAGTCGGCAACGATAATGCTTTCAATATAGTCGAGACAGGTGAATATGTGATAAAAGTATCGGATTATGTCGCAGACAACAAAAAGGTCACTTTCACGCTCACTAAGATGTCGGAAGGTACGCCTGTCGACGTTCCCTCCACACTCTACATGCGCAACAGCCGTGACGAGTGGGAAAATGTCCAGAAAATGACATACGACTCTGAGACAAAAACCTTCTCGGTTAAACTGAATTATAACGCAGATGAGGCATTCTCATTCCATTTCTATGAGAATAATGAATCCGACTGGTCTGCCCGTGGTAAAGTATATCGTCCCGGTGACAATACGGATAATGTATCTATACCATCCAATTACCTGGCTTTAGTCGGAAAATATGATGGCGTTTCTAAGGATCCTTACTCTGCATGGCAGTACAAGGCGTCGAATGCAGAAGAGATAACAATCCTTGTACATTTCAACAAATCCGTCCCGACTGTAGAGGTGGTTGCTGCTCGCAATAACTATTACTTTATCGGTGACCTTAACAACTGGTACTCCAACGAGTTTGACGGAGTTTCGGGTACTGACCGCTACGGTGATCCGATCGCGCAAGGAATAAATCAAAGACGCTGGAATGCCGAAAAGGACAATTGGAAATTCGAATATGACGGCGACGGCTGGTATAAGTTCACTGGTTTCCCGAATCAGTTATTCTCCGGCCACTTCCAGATCGTGAGCGGCGGCTCGTGGAACGGTGAGGCAAATGAGATCTATTCGCATATGGTCATTGTCGATAAGAATGAGATCGAAGGTGGTACAGTGGATAACACTTATAAAGCATTCAAGCAGAATCGCATCACACGTGACGACATTCTCAACGGCAAGGAATACCGCGTCAGAAAACGTACCAAGATAGGTAACGACTATCCCGGCTCAAATCTCCACGCGCAGTGCAACGCAGTAGAGAATGCCGAGCTGTGGTTCTATCCCGGCAACGATCTTGAGGCTCCGCGCATCAAACTTGTCGGAACTCCGAAAGATTACTTCATATTCTACAATATGACGGAGGCCACTGTAGATGAAATTCCCGACATGAAAGTTTCTCTGTCAGGCGAGACCAACAGCGAATACTGGGTACGTGCGCGTATCAATTCAGGCAAGCCTAGTACGAACAATTACTTCATGGCCGGCATCGAGTATGGCAACACCACATTGCCTTTCTATGATATAAACGGTAATACCGGCGCGCACATGAACTTAGGCGAGGGTATGGATCTTGCTCCGTACGACCTGAAGAATATGTCTGAGGCAGAACTTAATAATCTTTTCTTCAAAAATCAGGATATAGTTAAATCCATACTCAATGAAGACAGGCTTCCGAACGGTCGTGACATTTCAGTGTATGATAAGGTTTGGGTAGCCAAGATTCCTTCAGGATTCGAGAACCCCGCCGGAACGAAATACAACATGACGTTCAACAAGGCAATGACAAATGCCGATAAAACCTCAACCCGTACGATCACGACGCGTCACTATTATTTCTTCCCGCAGGAAGAAGGTCTGCACGTGCATATCAATACGGACGAGATAACAAATCTTACCAATGTCGCAAGCGTGGACGTGGCTTACCGTCTGTACAAGACCGACAACAACTACAATACTATCACGATTCACCATGGAGAGGGTACACGTACTACAGAGCAGCTTCACGCTGTCGGCAGTGTGTTGCCGCTGACCGCTGAATCCGCTTCGAAGGATAAAGGCTGGAATGTATGTGAGAAACTTAGCAAGAGTAATTGGGGTGATCCTACAGTTCCCGGTTATATGGATGACGAGTGGTATGTGAGCTGGATTCCCGCTACAGAGACCGTGCCGGCTCATCGTCGCGAGGTGGCTTATGACGATAACTCCGCTTTCGTGCAGTTCCGTATGACTATCCACTTGAAGCAGCCGATCAATGCCGCCCCCGGACGTCGCAATGAGCCGATTTCATCATATACTGTGTATGTGCCGGAGCGTGTGGATGTGGCCAACGATGAGCATCACTTCTCGTTCAACAACCAGGATCTTTACGTGAAGACCAGAGCCGGTGAAGGTTCAGACGGTGTATGGACAGGTCTCCGTGAGGTTCTCGACGAGATCAACGGCAATGTGGATCCTTCATCTGTAGAGACTGTTTATTACAACCTTCAGGGTGTGCGTGTAGACAATCCGACAGAGGGCGGTGTTTACATCCGCGTACGCGGCGACAAGTCCGACAAGGTTCTTTTCTGATCCCTGTCGCGTGACGGCGAAGCCGTAAAACGATAAGACAGTAAAAATAGACATTACGAACAGCAATCCTGGCTGCGTGAGGCTCCCGCCCCGCGCAGCTTTTTTGCATCCCTCCCCCCTCGGCACCCCGGGAGCAGTGCCTCCGGTCGGAGCAGCGACACTCCGAGGCACTGATAAAGGCGCTGAAACAACTCTAACAAACATTTGCACTCCGATGCCGTTATTATTTAACGGCATCGGAGTATTTTTGAGTCGTAAATTTGTGTAGTTCGGCTAAACCGGCTATCTTTGCCGTGAATTATAAACGCATTGACTATGTTACTACGATTCGCAGCAGACAATATCATGTCATTCAAAGAAGCGGTTGAGTTCAATACCTTTCCGTCAAGTAAAAGTCACAGCCATGAGTGGCATAAGGTTTCGTGCGGTCATGCCACGGTCTTGCGGATGAGTGCCATATACGGTGCCAACGGCGCCGGCAAAAGCAATCTACTGAAATGTATTTCACTGTTGAAATCTATGGTGGGTGCCGAAAAATTAGGAGATCTGGCAATGACGGATGACCTGTATTTCCGTCTTGACGAAAAGGGAAAGACACGACCTTCCGAGCTCGCAATCGAGTTCTTCGCCAATCACAGGATATTCTACTATCATATTGTTTTCAATAGACTGGAGATTGTAGAGGAGGAACTGATGATTAGTCAGAAAAATAAGGATATACCCATATTCAGTCGCAAAAACAATGACGTGAATGTTCGCGCTGAGTATCTTAAACCGGGAGACAAGGACAATTTCATAGAGGTTTTCCTCGACGCTATGAACAGAATAATTCGTCCGGATATGCCGGCACTCTCCTTTTTCGGCCACTATTACCCGGAGGAACTGCCACTGGTCAAGGATGCTTTTGACTGGCTGACACATCTTCAGGTGGTACTCCCGGCAATGCGTATCGGCTATCTTCCCCAGGTTCTTGACGGTGATAGTGACTTTGCAGATCTGGTGAATAATATAATACCGGAACTGAAGACCGGCATATCAAGGCTCACTGTCCGCAAAGAGGTCATCAACGAAGAAGAGGTACGTGGAAACTCGGCCATATCGAAAGCGCTTGCAGCTGCAAAGGAAAAGCCTGGCAAGCCTCGGATGTTGATGGAAACACGAAACAAAGAGATTTCCAATGTCGTTGTGGAAGACGGCATTGCGTATCTCAAAACTCTTGTGGCAATACATACCGATGCCAATGGGCGTGATGTGGAAATGAACATGACTATGGAGTCGGACGGAACGAGACGTCTCATAGAATACATGCCGTTATTGTATGCCGTACTTAAACGCGACAACGTGTTTGTGGTTGACGAGATAGAGCGCAGCATACATCCGATAATGATTAAGACCCTTATGAGCAAAATCTCGGAAAACCGGGAGGCTCGCGGACAAATCATTTTCACGACCCACGAAAGCTGCCTGCTCGATCAGGCCATTTTCCGCCCTGACGAGATATGGTTTGCACAGAAAGATGTCGATCAGTCAACACAGCTTTATCCACTAAGCGACTACAACATTCACAAGACCGCCAATATCGAGAACGGATATCTTAACGGACGATATGGTGGTATTCCGTTTTTGTCAAACCTCGCTGATTTGAAATGGTGATATGATAACACGTCGTAAGGATTACAGCAAGCAGGCCCCCTCAAAAAATGCCAGCAAGATATATATAGTCTGTGAAGGTGCCGGGACAGAGAAAAACTATTTCGGATTCTTTGAGGGTCTGTCATCAAATTTTGAGCTGATAGTGATACCTCCGGAAGAAGGTACAGACCCGTTGAAACTTATGGAGTTGGCACGCCGTGAGCTACTGGACGAAACAAGGACTCATACACTTGACTTCATGCAAAACGACAAAGTGTGGTTTGCCATAGATACCGACACATGGGAAGATGAGGGAAAGATTCAGCCGTTACGGGATTTTTGTTCGTACCAGAACAGCCATATATCGGACAATTATGATGAAGTCAAGCCATATCCGGCTTGGAGGGTGGCACAGAGTAATCCTTGCTTTGAAATATGGCTGTACTATCATCTATATGATACAGTGCCGGATATTGAGGATATAAAGGAACACCAGTCGGTCAAGGCATTTGTCAACCATTGTATTGCTGGCGGGTTTGACTATCAGAAAGACCCTGCAAGACTGAAAGATGCCATAGAGAATGCAGAAAAAGTATTTTGTCGAAAAGACAACGGGAATCCTGAACTATTCTCAACTGAACAGTATCTACTCGGGAAAGAAATATTCGGATTCGTGAACACTGAATTACAAAAATTGCGGAACAAATTAGGTTGAAAGTATCCGATAGCGTATAATAACCCCACAAGTTACTCCACAGGACAGCCCCCGGGAGAGAGACCTGACGACTGTCATAATCAAGAACATTCCGCAATCAACATCCTGCTCCCATGCTGTCTGTCCGTTGCCAGGGCTGTTCCCATTGGAGGGTAGTGTCGGGATACGGGTTATCCGTGATTCCGCATGACCGGAAGGCTCCGCTTTTGGATGTGTCGTTTTTTTTTCGTAAATTCGCACGGTGACCCCATCACGACAACATGAAATCAATCTAATCTTATTTATATGACTAAACTGACAATCCTGGCGGCCGGCGCAATGCTGCTCGCCTCGCAAACTCCAAACGTTATGGCTGAACGTCAGAACCCTTTCCTGCAGCCTTATGACACGAAGTATGAGATCGCTCCTTTCGACAAAATCGAGACTTCCGATTTCATACCGGCAATCAAGGCCGGTATAGCCGAGCAAGACGAGGCTATCTTCAACATAGTACGCAATCGTGCGGTGCCTGATTTTGACAACACAATCCTCCCTCTGGAGAATCTGTCTCCGATACTGGAGCGCGTCAGCGGTGTGTTCTATCACTATATGGAGGCTATGTCGACGCCTGAATTCGCGGCTATGGCCGACGAGGCCATCCCTCTGCTCAACGAGGCCAACAACAAGCTGATGCTCAATGATCAGCTTTTCCAGCGAATCAAGAGCGTATACGATATGCGCGACAAGATGGGTCTGAACGCCGTGCAGAAGCGTCTTGTAGAGAAATATTACCGTGAATTCGCCGAACAGGGCGCAGCTCTCCCGGCTGACAAAAAGGAGGAACTGGTCAGAATCAACAACGAGCTGTCGAAACTTTTCATACAGTTCAACCGCAATCTGCTCAACGCCACCAATCAGTTTGCCGTGATAGTCTACGACAAGAACGAACTCTCCGGGCTGCCGGAAGCTTCTGTGGCCCAGGCCGCCGAAGAAGCCGCCGCACGCGGCCTGACGGATTCGTGGGTCTTCACTCTTCATGCTCCCAGCCGTCTGCCGGTGCTTCAGTATGCCGACTCACGCGGCCTGCGCAAGGCGATCTATGAAGGATATACTAACCTCGCTTCGTATGGAGAGAATTCCAACCTGCCGATAATAAGCCAGATCGTGAAGCTCCGCAATGAAAAGGCGAAACTCATGGGCTTCGATACGTTCGCACAGATGATGACTTCGCGGGTGATGGCAAAAACTCCGGAGGCGGCAACGCAGCTGCTTATGCAGGTGTTTGAGCCGGCCGTGAACCGCAGCCATGAGGAGGTCGCCGACATGCAGGCTTATGTCGACGCCAACGGCGGCGGATTCAAGATCGCTCCTTACGATTACTATTATTATGCCGACAAGGTCAAGAAGCAGAAGTTCGATCTCGATGAGGCTGAGATCCGTCCTTATTTCGCGCTCGACAATGTGCTCAAAGGCATGTTTGACGCCACCGAGAAGCTTTATGGCGTAAAATTTGTCCTGATGCCCGACGCCCCCAAATATATCGATGACCTGCAGGTCTATGACGTGGTCGATGCGAAGACCGGCGATCATGTGGCCGTATGGATGTGCGATTATTTCCCCCGCGACACCAAACGTCAGGGAGCATGGATGGAGCAGATGCAGAGTGCGGGACTTTACGGCGACGGCAAGACAAAACGTCCCATAGTCTATAATGTAGGTAATTTCACTCGCCCGACAGCCGAAGCCCCGTCACTGTTGACTGTAGACGAGGTGGAGACTATGTTCCACGAATTCGGTCATGCGCTGCAGGGAATGCTTACTACCGCTCCTTACAAATCTCTGGCCGGAACCAATGTGGACCGTGACTATGTCGAGATGTGTTCTCAGATCAACGAACACTGGGCATTCGAACCGGAGGTGCTGAAGACCTACGCGAAGCACTACAAGACAGGGGAGGTTATTCCGGATGATCTCGTAAAGAAGATTTCCGATGCCGGAAAATTCAACCAGGGATTCACTACAACGGAACTGGCCGGCGCCGCGCTGCTCGACATGATGTACGGCCAGACGCCGGAAGTGGCCGATCCCAAGGCTTTCGAGGCAGAGGTGGCCAAAAAGATAGGGATGCCCGAGGAGATCACTTTCCGTTACCGTTCTCCTTATTTCAAGCATATCTTCGGAGATGACGGCTATGCGTCGGGTTATTATACTTATCTCTGGGCGCAGGTGCTTGAGGCAGATGCCTGGGAACTCTTCAAGCAGAAAGGTATTTTTGACAAGAAGACAGCGGCAAGTTTCAAGAAGAATATTCTTGAGGCGGGCGATACGGAAGACGCCATGGTGCTCTTTAAACGTTTCCGCGGCCATGAGCCGGATTCAGGCGCGCTTCTCCGTCTCCGCGGTTTTGCGAAATAATCTTAAGCCGGTCATATAGACATAAAAACGGAAGGATATCATGATATCCTTCCGTTTTTATGTCTTAAGGGTTTCCAAAGTGGAATAATCGCTAAATAAATACATTATCAGATCATGGCGGATGATGCAGGAGAGAGGGGATTGGGGATATAAAATTTGAACGGGCCGGATGCCTGTGCATTCAGCCCGTTTAGAAGATTGTCGACTCCCGTCGGAATCTGTCTGGTTTCGATTAAGGTCAATAATAATAATCAATTACCCTGTTGTTTGCATTTCTTCGTTCTTCCGTTTTTCCGGTATTAGACTTAAAGCTTTCGGTATTAAGGTTTGCTGATTTATTTAACTAAATTTCTACCAAGGTCAGTATGACTGCTATTTGGTATTGCAAAATTACAACGACACAATCATATTTCAAAATTTATTGTAATGTTATAAAACATATTTTTAAAATAAAAAAGCCCTCAGAAACTGTTTCTAAAGATTACATCTTAAAATAATGTTTGCCGCTTCACCGGAAATTTCAAGCATTCTTTTCAAGTCATCTGAAATTGAGTCACCGATAAGCTTGCCTTCGCTTGTCACGGCACCCGTCAGGACAGGGTTAAACATGCTTAGTCCCATATATCCGGTGGCGTTTCCGCTTGATATGCCCATCATATCAAGAATTGTCGGGAAAACGTCTACCTGGCCGACAGGATGTGCGATGGTGCCTTTAAAACCGGAATTAAGCGCAATGAACGGAATGAATCCCAATCTGTATTCTTCCTGACTCCTGCCCTTGACCGTGGAACGATGATCCGCTGCAATAATGACGAGAGTTTTATCAAAATCCGGTTGTTCTGCCAGTCGTCTTAAAAATTTTCCCAAAGATGTGTCAAAATAATTTGCCGAAGCAAGATAGTCTCTCATATTGACGTCAAGCGAAGTCAGACCGGCAATCCATTTCGGAGTCGGTACATTGGGATCTTTGTAAGGCGCGTGCATGGATATTGTGGTGAGTTCGGCAAAATAAGGTCTGCTGACAGTGTCTATGACCGTAGCGGCGAAATCGAACATTGTCTCGTCTTTGCCCCGAGTCAGCCGGTTCGCCAGATTGTTAATATTGTCATGGAGATAATCATAACCATAAGTTTTAGTGGTCGCCGAATGATTCCACATGGTAGCGCTCTCACAAATCACCTCAAATGAGGTATGACTGTCAAGTATACGGGCAAGAGTATTGTAATTGTTACCGGTATAGTACGATACGGTGGTCACTTCGGAAGATGGATATATACCGGTATTATATATGAACTGGCCGTCGCTCGACACTCCCGAATGGACCTGAGTGACCATTTTTAAAGCCGACAGCGTGCCTTCATGCGAAATAAGACTGTCAATTACAGGTGTAACCTTGTGTCCGTCGTATTCCTGGCCTATTACCCATGAATTGAGAGATTCCACGATGATGAATACAAGATTTTTGTCACCGGATGGTCCGACGGTTTTCTTGTTATTGTTTTCAAGGCTGAGATGTAATTTCCTGAATTCGTCTACCAGAGCGATATCCTCTCGGGATGCCGCAGTGGTTCTGAAAAAGTTGCGGGCCGGACTCAGGATATGTTTTGTTATATAGCCTGCGAATCCTATATGATCATAGTCTACCCAAGGGCATACCTGAGGTTTTATGCATCGCTCTTCAATAATCTCGATCACATTTTTTCCTTTCAATTCGATATCATCGTCATCGGGACGGTAGCTGATGTATTTGCAGGTATAGTAAGAAAGATATGCGATCAGACCTCCGGCTATAACTATAATTTTGATTTTACCGCTGAATCTATAACCAAGAAATATGTCTCTGAATCGGAACAGTGATATATAAGTAGCAATAAACGGTAATACACCAAAAGAGAGATCCTTGATTTTCATGACACTAAGCGCCGTATCGATAACGGTGCCGTCAATGTTATTCCATAGAAAATAACTTGACAATGGCATCATGTCGTTAAAAAAACGCATGTACCATTTATTGGTAACATAAAATACAACTACAAGCCACATTATGACAATTGCAGACCATCGCAGACGGGGTGGAATCACAAAAAATGGCAATAATATCACGAAAGAATTAATAATAGTTTCGGTCAGGCTCAGATTTTGCCTTAGCTGAAGATAAAACATCGTCATGGGAAACACGATACTGGCCAATATCATGAAATAGCAAATCCATATCCCGAAGTTCGGACGACGAGCATCGGTTTTATTTTCCATAATGATAAAAGAATTTCGGGAAAATGCTGAGATGCCATATCTCAACAGATCGTTAAAAGACTATTTAAAATTATTAATGCCATCCATTGGATGGCATTTCATTGTCCTGATAAATATGGAGCGATAGACGGGATTCGAACCCGCGACCCTCGCCTTGGCAAGGCGATACTCCACCACTGAGCCACTCGTGCACATGATATGTACCTTCAAAACTACACACAAATCATCTTTTCTAATTGCAAATCTTATTGACTAAAGCCGGTCATCTCGATTTCGCTTACGCTTCATCTCGATGGATTTGCTCCGCAAATCTTCATGCTGTCATAAACTGTATTCATAAAGCAAGCTTCATTCAGTCAGTTTACTGACATCATTACGGCTTTCTACGCTTGGTCAAGCTTTCGACCGATTAGNNTGCTCTACCAACTGAGCTACTATCGCGTTTGGTATGGCAAAGTTAATTATTTTTCTTTAAGCATACAAATGATTTTCTTTTTTCTGCAACTTATTTTTTGTTTTGTTGCACTATTCATTGTTTCCGACGTTATAATATAAAGGCGATTGTTACTATGGACCAATTAAACCGCCTTTGATTAACGATAGAAATTATGACCGAAAAAGATCAGGAAACTGTTGTCGGTGCCGACAACAATATCATATCCGCAGATCCTTACGCTCAGTTCGAAGCGCGTCAGAACGTATCGGACGAGCCAGTAAATGAAGATAAGACAGAACCCTCGGAAGAAATTGCCGAAACAGAAACGCCGGACGTCGGTGCCCCTGAGCAAATATCCGGCGACAATGTCGTCGAACCGGCGGAGCAGGGGAGTGCCGAAACTGCTGAATCGCGTTCTTTTGCCGATCTCGGTGTCGAGCCGAGGCTTCTGAAGGCAATAGATGAAATGGGATTCGCCAATCCTATGCCAATTCAGGAAATGGTGATCCCTCACCTGCTGACGCGTCAGGGCGATGTGGTCGGACTGGCCCAGACAGGTACGGGAAAAACCGCGGCATTCGGGCTGCCGCTTCTGCAACGAATCGACATATCGACAGAGAGACCGCAGGCTCTCATCATCGCGCCGACACGCGAACTGTGCCTGCAGATCGCCGGAGACCTCGCTGATTTTTCCAAGTATATCGACGGACTGCGGGTGCTTCCGGTGTATGGCGGATCGAGCATCGAAAGCCAGATACGATCATTGCGCAAGGGTGTACAGGTGATCGTCGCGACGCCGGGGCGTCTGATCGACCTTATAAAACGAGGTGAAGTGAATCTCGACAGTGTGCATACTGTCGTTCTTGACGAAGCTGACGAGATGCTCAACATGGGCTTCCTTGATGACATCAACGAGATACTGACCCATGTGCCTTCGGAACGGAAGATGCTGATGTTCTCCGCCACGATGCCGAAAGAGATCGCCGGAATCGCGAAGAGATTCATGAACGATCCCGTGGAGTTTGTGGCCGGCAACCGCAACGAAGGTACCAAAAACGTGCGTCATATCTATTATATGGTCAAGGCGCATGACAAATATCTCGCCCTGAAGCGAGTGGTGGACAACAGTCCGAACATATACGGCATTGTCTTCTGCCGCACAAAGAAAGACACACAGGACATAGCCGACAAACTTATAGCCGACGGTTACAATGCCGATTGCCTGCATGGCGATCTTTCGCAGGCGCAGCGCGATCTGGCGATGAAGAAATTTCGTGACCATGTGACGCAGATTCTCGTGGCGACGGATGTCGCGGCGCGCGGCCTTGATGTGGATGACCTCACGCATGTCATAAATTTCGGACTTCCGGACGATGTGGCTGTATATACCCACCGCAGCGGACGTACGGGCCGTGCCAACAAGACAGGTGTGTCGGTAGCCATAATCCACGGACGGGAGAAAAGCAAGATCAGACAGATAGAAAAGATTCTCGGCCGCGAGTTCGAATACCGCAAGGTGCCTACTCCTGAGCATATCATCGAGAAACAGCTTTACAATCTCGCCGACAGACTGGAGCGTGTCGAAGTGAACGAGGAGGAGATCGGCAAATATATAAAAGGTGTGAGCAAGAAACTCGAATGGCTCACGGAAGAGGATCTCCTCAAACGTGTCCTGTCGCTTGAATTCAACAGATTGCTCGCCTACTATCAGAACATGCCCGACATAGATCTGAACGAGAAGGGAAGCAAGGACAAAAAGGATAAAAAAGAGAAAGGTGAGCGTCGCGAGCGCCGGGAAAAAGACAGACGGGATGCCGAGGAAGGATATGAACGCATAATGCTCAACATCGGCAAGAGCGCGGGATTTTTCCCGGGCAATCTGATGGAACTTGTCAACCGCAATGTCTCCGGCCCGAAACCGGAGATCGGACGTATTGATCTGATGCCCGGCTATACTCTCTTTGATGTGCGCAAGGATGACGCGCAGCGTGTGCTCGCCGCATTGAGACATGCGGAATTTTTCGGAGACAAGATACGTGCGGAGATTGCCGAGCCGGGACGAGATTACGCAGGAGAGACCGCAGATGCCCCGCGCCGGCGCGGCAAAGACCGAAAACCGAAGTCCAAAGATAAGCCGAAAGATAAATTCAAGTCAAAAAAATCGGTACGTCAGGATAATGGGCCGAAGTCTTCAGTAAAATCCGTGAAAGGCAAGGAGAAAAAGAAGAAATCAAAGCCGGAATATAACGGTAATTACGATATATTCTACAAAAAATAGAAGTCGTATACTGCAATTTCAAAGGATATGAAAAAGATTCTGACCACATTTACGCTGTCGGTCGCGGCTTTTATGGGCGTTACGGCGTTGGCCGGGGAAACGGCGGATTCTCTCACCGCTTCCGACGCTTTCGTCAGGATGCCTGCCCAGACTCTTGACATACTGACGACGTCGATGCGGCTCGATCTGCTGGACTATTACAGGGCCGACAGCATATATCGCGTGCCTAACGTGATGGAAGGTCTGTCGTATCTCCACAGACCTTTGACACGCGATTATGTCAAGGTGCAGATCACTCCCGTGACGACTCTCACTCTCAGGATGATGCCCTGGAAAAAGAAGAGGCTTGTAGTGTCGGTCTATACGATCGGAGACTCCCTGCAGGCCGCAGACAGTGACATACGGTTTTATGACACTTCCATGCGTGAGCTGGACCGCGACAGATTCATAAAGATAGCCTCGACCGAGGATTTTTTTAATTTCGAAGGTGTCGACCGCGGGAAGCGTCGCGAACTGCTGGCCATGATTCCCTTTCCGACTGTAGAATACACTCTCGATCCCGAATCGTCGGAACTGCACGCGCGTCTGACGTCGGACGAGTTCCTGAGCAAGGAGACTGTCGAGAAAATTACACCCTATCTCCGTCGCGACCGCATTTACAGATGGACAGGCGACAAGTTCGAGATTCAGAAATGAGTGCATGCAAAAAAATCGGAAATAAACAGGAAATGTTGAAGTGATCTAAACTTTTATCGGGTTTAGCGAAAAGTTTAAATCACTTCATAGTCTCCACGTCAGATTTTTTTGCTAACTTTGCGTATTATCATACCAATGCACCCATGGATAACAAAGTGACTGTTGACGGCCTGACATTCGTGCCGTACCTGACCCGAGACGAAATCGCCGTACAGGTGAAACGAGTGGCCGATNNCCGATGAAATCCGCAATGATCTCAAAGGGAAGAATCCACTGTTTCTCTGCGTGCTGAACGGCGCTTTTATGTTTGCCGCCGACCTGATCCGTGAGATCGGCATCAATGACGCGCGCATCAATTTTGTGAGATATGCAAGTTACGAGGGCACCTCGTCGACAGGAAAGATCAAGGAGATAATGGGTCTGACCGAAGATATCGAGGGCCTTGACGTCGTGATTGTGGAAGACATAGTCGGTACGGGTCTGACAGCCTCGATGATGGTGTCTGATCTTAAGAAAAGGAATCCGCGTTCCATCAGATTCGCCACTCTCCTTCACAAGCCGGAAAGCTCGAAGACCGGTTTTAAGCCTGACTATGTGGCGTTCTCTATACCGCCCAAGTTCATAATCGGCTATGGTCTTGACCTCGACGGCAAGGTGCGCAACCTCAAGGATATATACGTAATCGAGGAGGATTAACAGGACTCCGGTCGGCAATCGCGAGATTGCGGGGCCGGTTTCGTGAAGATAATAAAAAATAATTATGCTTAACATCGTATTATTCGGTGCTCCGGGCAGCGGTAAAGGCACTCAGAGCGCCAAACTTATAGACGAATACGGTCTATATCACATTTCTACAGGTGAACTTCTGCGCGATCACATAAAACGCGGCACTCCGCTTGGCAAGACGGCCGATGAGTACATCTCGAAGGGCCAGCTCATACCGGATCAGCTCATGATAGACATTCTCGACGATGTGCTCGAGAAAGAGGCTTCCGGCAAGAGTGGTGTCGTGTTCGACGGTTTTCCGCGTACCATACCCCAGGCCGAGGCTCTCAAGGAACTTCTCCGCAAGCGTGGCACCGACCTGCATGCGGTGATAGGACTGGAGGTGCCGGAAGAAGAACTTGTGAACCGCATGCTCGCACGCGGCAAGGAAACCGGACGTGCGGACGACAACATCGAGACCATCAAGAACCGTCTTGACGTGTATCATAACCAGACTATGCCACTGCGCGACTATTACACCAACGAGAAAAAATATCTTGCAATCAACGGATTGGGTATTGTCGACGAGATATTTCGCGACATAGCTGACCAGCTTGAGCGTCAGACAGGTGTGAAATCCAGGAAATCGGGAAAATAAAGGCCGTTACAAAGGGATACTAAATCAGAACCGGGAGCGTTTAATTTCTATGGACTTTAGGAAATTAAACGCTCTCTTTCTTTTGTCGGCGGTCATGCTGCTGGCCCTCTGTTCATGCAAGACTCCCAAACTTTCGGAAGCCAACGAGCAGTTCAACCGTGGCGAGTATTTCAACGCATCAAAAACGTATCGCGCTGTCTATAATAAGCTTAATCCGCGTGAAGACCGCGAACTCCGCGGAGAGGTGGCCTATCAGCTCGCCACTTGCTACCGCAAGCTTAACATGGCTGCGCGTGCCACCGCGGCTTATCAGAACGCGATCAGATATGAATATCCGGATTCGATGGCTCTGTTCTATCTCGGACGTTCTCTTCAGATGGAGGGGAAATATCAGCCGGCCATAGACGCATATACCGAATTTCTCGACCGTTGTCCCGGCGACGCCCTCGCCCGGGAAGGAATACGGGGATGCCAGATGGCCATCCGTGCCAAGTCAAGTCCGAAGACAAGATATAAGGTCTCGAACGCGAAACTGTTTAATTCACGCCGCGCCGATTTCGCGCCGATGTTTCTTGACAATACTTTCAATACCCTTTATTTCACCTCAAGCAACGAGAAGGCGAGCGGCACCGACAAGTCGGAGATAACGGGCATGAAACGTTCGGATATCTTCTTCTCCACCAAAGATGAAAAGGGAAACTGGCAGCGTCCCGAACCGGCGGAGGGAGAACTCAACAGCGCGTTTGACGAGGGTGTGGTAAGCTTCTCTCCCGACGGCCAGACCATGTATCTGACCATGGCGCGCAGGGCTCCGGACGCCAATACGTCGGTCGAGATATACACTTCGAGACGCAGCGACGCCACGTGGAGCGCTCCCCAGAAATTCGAGATCACGGCCGATACTATCTCGGCCGTAGGACATCCGGCGGTTTCGCCCGACGGAACATACCTCTATTTTGCGTCGGACATGCCCGGAGGATACGGCGGCAAGGATATATGGAGAATAAATCTGAAGGAACGCGTCGGCTCGCTCGAGAATCTCGGAGAACAGATAAATACCTCATGCGACGAGATGTTTCCGTATGTGCGGACGGATTCGCTGCTTTACTTCTCAAGTGACGGTCATCCCGGATTCGGAGGCCTCGACATGTTTGTGGCCCGGCTTAATTCCACAGGCGACCGGTGGAGCGTGGACAATCTCGGGTTGCCGCTCAACAGTCCGGGCGATGACTTCGGCATAACTTTCGGAGAAGGGGAGTCCGGGTTTTTCAGTTCCAACCGTGGAGACGCACGCGGATATGACCATATATTCAGTTTTATAAAGCCTGATATCAAGGTCACGATCTCGGGTATGGTGCTCGACAAGGACGAAGAACCTGTACCCAACGCCGTGATACGCATTGTCGGTGATGACGGTTCCAATCAGAAAGAGGTGGCGCGTGATGACGGATCGTTCAAGTTCAATCTGCAGCGTGGCGTGAAATATGTGATGCTTGCCGGTGCGAAAGGCTATCTAAATGTAAAGCAGGAGTTCGAGTCCGATTCGGAAGAGGAGGATGCGGATTACGGCATAGACTTCATTCTCGCCGCGATAAACAAACCCCAGGTGGTGGAGAACATATTTTATGATTTTGACCGGGCCACATTGCGCCCCGAATCCAAGGAGGCCCTTGACGAAATGGCACAGATGCTCCGCGACAATCCCAATGTGACCATTGAAATGGGATCGCATACCGACAGGGTCGGTACGGAGGCATATAACGAAGGTCTGTCGGACAGACGCGCCAAAAGCGTGGTGGATTATCTTGTCGGCGCGGGAATCGCTCCCGACAGGCTGACATGGAAAGGATACGGCAAGACTGTGCCCAAGACCGTCACTCCACGCATCAACCGCGAATATCCGCAGTTCGAAGTCGGCACTGTATTGACTTCGGAATTTATAGACACTCTCAGTGAAGAAGACCGGGAGGCGGCAGACCAGATCAACCGCCGTACGGAATTTCAGGTGACATCGATCGATTATGACATGTTCTGACGAGTGACTTATATTTTGAAACACCCTCTAAATCAACCCGAGGCGGTCTTCTAAACGGCTGCCATACCAATCCTGACTGATGAAAACTGTTATTTCATTCTTACGGTCGCTGCGCAGGCACAATGACCGCATATGGTTTAACGAACATAAAGATCAATATCTTGCGGTCAAAGACAGGATCGAGGTTCTGACGGCACGGCTCATAGCCGGAGTGTCGGAGTTCGATCCCGAGGCCTCGCGCCTGAGACCGGCCGATTGTCTCTACCGGATATATCGTGATACAAGGTTTTCGGCCGACAAGACTCCATACAAGACGCATATCGGCATATACATAAATCCACCGGGAGGAAAGAAAAGCCCCACCTGCGGATACTATCTGCACCTCGAACCCGACAATTGCCTTGTGGCCGGAGGATGCTGGTGTCCCGACTCGCAACTGATAAAAAAGATCCGGCAGGACATATATGACAATGTGGAGGAATATCTTGAGATACTGGATTCGGAAGGATTCTGCGAATATTATGACGGCGTCGGCGACAATTTATTGAAAACCGCTCCGAAAGGCTTTCCGAAATACTGGGAGCATATCGATCTTCTGAAACCACGGGACTTTACGGCATATTCGCCGTTGCCGGAAGGTGATCTTGACTCGCCGGTTTCCATAAAAGCCGTGC
>DAAV01000156.1:0-7178 GCA_001701295.1 Bacteroidales bacterium H10 | reverse complement strand
CGTACAAATGTACGACTCTCTTGGAAGTAGTAAAACATATCGTCGGTTTTTCAGTTTAATAAGTAGGAAAGTATCCAGACTGAAAACAGCCCGGTATGAAACGTACGCTCCTTATCATAAATCCGATCTCAGGCACTCTGTCGAAAGAGGGTCTCGCGATGCGTGTGTGTGAACGTCTCGCTCCGGCAGGATTCGAGATCGAGGCTGTCGAGACGGAATATGCCGGGCACGGATCTGAACTTGCGCGCGCGGCCATGCGGGAGGGCTATCATGCCGTCATAGCCGCAGGCGGAGACGGAACGGTTAACGAGATCGCATCCGCCATGCGTTCGGGCAGGACTGCGCTCGGGATACTCCCTATGGGATCGGGCAACGGTCTTGCGCGACATCTCTACGGATCTATCGACATCGATCACGCCCTTGACGTGATAAGTCGCGACTATATATCGGAATGCGATTGCGGCACAGTGAACGACCGCCCGTTTTTCTGTACTTTCGGACTTGGATTCGATGCGCGGGTGAGCAAGGAATTCGCCGACATGCGGTCGCGCGGACTGACCACATATATACGCAGTGCTGTCCAGCAGTATCTGACCTATACGCCCTCTACATATGAGATATACACCAGTGAGCGTGGCATAAGGCTGAAGGCCTTTGTCGTGGCCGTATGCAATGCCTCGCAATACGGCAATAACGCCTTTATCGCTCCAGGCGCTTCGATACAGGACGGCCTGCTTGACATAACGGTGATACATGTCGGCAACGCGCTGACGCGTGCCATAGCCGGTGTGGAGCTCTTCACCGGCCGTCTTGACCGCAATATTCTGATACAGACATTGCGGGTGCGAAGCGCCACAATACGCCATCTCCCCGGACCGGGACATATTGACGGAGAACCTGTGAAGATGCCTGAAACGCTGCGTGTGATGTGTCACCCAGGTGAGATCAGACTGTTTGTCGATCCCGACAAATCTCCATTCCGTCCCTTTATTACTCCGATAGAATCGCTGCGCGACGATTCCACATATCTGATGCGTGAGAATACACGCAACGCCATCAAGAATATAAAGGAAAAACTCGGTAAGATTTTCCCTTTATGACAGGCATTCTAAAATTTTTGTCAAATTGATTGAATTATCAATTTATTTTATTAACTTTGCGCCTTGTAAAACAGTATAATCAAACCATGCCTGCGGTGTCGCGTGCGTCATTGTGACAGTTTCCGGCATCGAAGCAAGGCAGAATATTCAGAATATGGCTAATAAAAACGAAGTCGAGGAGCAGAATGCAATTGACAAACTAAACACAAACCTCAGTGAGGCCAGCGAGAAAATCGCGGAAAACAAGAAAGTGATTTTCTGGGTAATCGGCGGTCTGGCAGTTGTGGCGGCATTTGTGCTCAGTTACTTTTTCATCTATCGCAATCCGCATCTCAACAAGGCGTTCGAGGCCTACAACCAGGTCGAGATCCAGGCACAGGGCAATGACTCTGTAGCTGCTGCCGAATATAAGAAGGTCGCAGACAAATACGGCAATACAGATGCCGGCAATCTTGCCGCTCTCAGTGCGGCCGAGTCTTATTACAATCAGGGCAATTATCAGGAGGCGGTGAAATATCTTGAGAAGTTCTCTACTTCCGAGCCTGTGCTTGCGGCAAACGCTCTCGCTCTGACGGGCGACTGCTATGTCAACCTTAAGAAATATGACAAGGCTATCGAATATTTCGAGAAAGCCATCAAGAAAGCTGACAAGAATCCCCAGATCGCTCCCCGTGTACTTCTCAAGGAGGCCAACGTATATGACGAACAGAAGAAGTATGACAAGGCCCTCGGATGCTATCAGCAGATCAAGGATCAGTATCCTGCATTCCAGACAGGCAACGGCATGAGCATCGACGCGTATATCGCACGCGAGAACGCCCGTCTCGGCAAGTAAGATACACAACTGTAGCCGGGGTAGCGTCTCTTCTAAGACGGAGAAAAATCAGTCGGAGCAGCGTCTCTCCGAGACGGTGAAAGAATCTCCGGAATACCAACCAGCAAACATTTCCATAAAATAATAAAACATTTGCTTATTTTATGAAAAGGGGTCTTGGCTTTCGAGCCACGGCCCTTTTCTTCTATCGAAAAATCAGAACAGCATGACAGAACGTATCGTGCATACCTGTGCCAACGGCTTGCGTATTGTGGCCGAACAGTCCGACGGCAATGTGGCTTATATCGGCTTGCNNGCTTGCTTGTGAATGCCGGTAGCCGGGATGACGGCTGTGGGAAGGACGGACTGGCTCATTTTGTAGAGCATACCATATTCAAGGGAACTCCGCGCCGACGCGGCTGGCAGGTGTCCAACCGCATGGAGCTTATCGGCGGCGAACTCAATGCATATACCACCAAAGAGGAGATTATGGTCTATACGAATGCTCCGGCGGGGTATGAGGCCAGAGCTCTCGAACTTATAGCGGACCTTGTTGAAAACGCCTGTTTCCCTCCTGCGGAAATCGACCGCGAAAGGGGAGTGATACTCGAGGAGATACAGAGTTACCGCGACAATGCCTNNGCCTCGTATGCAGTTTTTGATGAATTCGACGAATTGTTTTATGCAGGGAGTGATCTTGCGCACAACATACTCGGTTATGCCGATACTGTCAATGCCCTGACGCAGACTGATGCGCTGGAATTCCTGAGGCGGCATTTCAATCCGCGTGATATGGTGATGTATTGTGTGTCGCCGACTGACCCGCAGCGGAACCTTCGGCTTGCTGAAAAGTATCTCGGGCATATTCTTCGGCCCGAGGCGACGCTTATCCGGCCTGTGCCGCAGGTGTGCGGTGTGTTTGATGAGACGCGCGACCGCGACAATCATCAGGCCAATACCGTATTGGGCGCCCGGATATTTCCCGCTTATGATCCGAGAAGGTATGCGCTCTTCCTGATGTCGGGATTGCTGGGTGGCCCGTCGATGAATTCACGTCTGAACCGGGAGCTTCGCGAGCGACGTGGACTTGTGTACACGGTGGAGAGCAGTGTGTCGTTGTATTCAAATGCGGGCACTTTTCAGATATATTTCGGCACCGAGCCTAAAGATGTCGAGAAATGCTCGCGCATAGTGCGCCGGGAGATTGACCGGCTCGCTTCGGAGACTATGTCGGAGCGAATGTTCACACAGGCGCGGAGACAGCTGTGCGGACAGTTGCTTGTGAGCGGCGATAACCGCGAGTCATGCGCCATGTCGCTTGCAAAGTCGCTGATGCGTCATGGCGAGATTCACGACAACAGGCACACGGCGGAAAGAATCATGGAACTCTCGGCGGACGATGTCCGCGATGTGGCTGAAATAATAGCGTCACAGACATTCTCCAGACTGACCCTTATATGATGACACGATGAAGATTGCAGATATCGAGCTCGGTGCGCGTCCGGTGATGCTCGCACCGATGGAAGACGTGACCGATCCCTCTTTCAGACTTATATGCCGCGAGATGGGGGCGGCGATGGTTTATACCGAATTTGTTTCGGCCGAAGCTTTGGTGCGCGATATAAGCTCAACCGTGCGCAAGCTGCATATAGATGAACGGGAACGGCCCGTGGCCATACAGATATATGGACGGGAGCCAGAGGCCATGGTTGAAGCCGCCAGGATAGTGGAGCGTGCTCAACCTGACATAATAGACATAAATTTTGGATGTCCGGTCAAGAAAGTGGCGTCGAAGGGCGCGGGAGCTGGCATGTTACGCGACATACCGAAGCTTCTCCGCATCACCCGGGATGTGGTCAATGCCGTCAATCTGCCGGTGACGGTCAAGACGCGTCTCGGCTGGGACTGCGAGAACAAGATAATTACCGATCTGGGTCCCCGGCTTCAGGATTGCGGCATAAAGGCCCTGACTGTGCATGGGCGCACACGCTCGCAGATGTATACCGGGCAGGCCGACTGGACGCTTATCAAGGCTCTCAAGGATGATCCGCGCATGGAGATACCGGTGATAGGCAACGGTGACATAACGACACCCGAAGAGGCACGCGATGCCTTCGATCGCTTCGGTGTAGACGGCGTCATGATCGGGCGCGCTTCGTTTGGCGCTCCCTGGATTTTTCATGATGTCAGGCAGATGCTTGATACCGGATCCTATACTCCTCTGACACTTGATGAGAAATTCGCGTTGCTCCAGCGTCAGATACGTGAGAGTGTGGAGCGCATAGACGAATACAGGGGCATACTGCACATCAGACGCCATCTCGCATCCTCGCCGCTCTTCAAGGGAATACCTAATTTTCGCGATACCCGTATACGTATGCTTCGTGCCGATACGTTAAAAGAATTAGACACCATATTGTCTGAAGCACGCGGACGCGTGGCCGAATCACTCGCCGCGTCGGGTGATAATTAACCGATTGAAACTGAAACCAGACCATTATGAAAAGTAAATTCATCACTGCGGCACTGCTGTTGGCAGGCCTGACGGCTTTTTCCGCCGGAGCGCGGGAGACAGTATATAATGCCGGACCGTTTGACCGCATAGCGCAACTCGGCGACATCGACATTGTCTACAGTTCCGTACCGGATTCGGTAGGCATGGTGGTTTATGATTCGGGCCGGGATTTCTCGGATGCTCTCGAGATCACAAACAAAGACGGTCACCTCAGTATAAAGGAAGTCAGGGAGCATGGCCTCGGTGAAATTCCGGTGCTTCGGGTATATTCCGATTATCTGTCGGAAGTAAAATCGGAGGGGGACGGTACGATAGAGGTTTATCTCACGGCCTCGACTCCCGTTTTTTCGGCAAAGCTTGTCGGTAACGGCCGAATCGTATGCGACGGCGTGAACTCCCCGAAGGTAAAGGCATCGATAACTACCGGCAATGGTAATATAGTGCTTCGCGGCAGATGCACTGAGGTAAAGTTCGAATTGACAGGGACAGGAGTGATCCAGGCTGACGAGCTCGAGGCCGTAAATGTAAGATGCGCGGCGCTCGGCACAGGTTCGATAGGCTGCTGGCCCGAGGCGACTCTCGATGTGCGTGGCATCGGTACCACGAAGATATATTATCGCGGAGAACCGAAGATAAAGAAAGTCGGCGGAGCACGTCTGTGGCAGATACAGCCGAGCGACATACCGGAATCGACACTGCCTGTCGAACCTTCAGACGATGAAGAAGAAGACTCAGACGAATGATCAGGTGGAAGAAACTCCGTCGCTGAAACTCAAGACGGCCAGGACTCTGAAATGGAACACCATAGACCGCGTCATGTCGCAGGTGATATATGCCGTGGTCGGAGTGGTGCTGGCCAATCTGTTGTCGAAAGAGGATTTTGGTCTGGTAGGCGCGCTGTTGGTATTCCAGGCATTCGGCATCCTCTTTGTAGACAGTGGTTTCGGATCGGCGTTGCTGCAGAAGAAAGAACCGACGCGCACGGATTTCTCCACAGTGTTCTGGTTCAATCTTGCTGTGAGCATAGGTGTATACGTCATTCTCTTCTTCTGTGCTCCTCTTATCGCCGATATTTTTCAGGGCGACAGACGTCTGATACCGTTGTCGCGCGTGATGTTCCTCTCGTTCATACTCAACGGACTCGGGCTTGTGCAGACCACGCGTCTGATGAAGAGTATGAATGTAAGGCATATAGCCATTGCCAATACCATAGGTCTGACAATATCGGGAGGGGTCGGAGTCTGGCTTGCGGTGACCGGAGCAGGCGCGTGGGCGCTGGTGTGGCAGACTGTGACATTGGCGGCCNNGCGGCTGTGAAATCGGCGTGGCTGTGGGCCACGGGAGGATGGAAGCCCGAAATGCGGTTCAGTGCGGATTCACTTAAACAGATATGGCGCGTAGGGCTGAGTGTGTTTTCATCTTCGACGCTCAACACGTTCTTTCTTTATATCTATTCATTTGTGATCGGTGCGTTCTATAACCTGGCCTCACTCGGTGTCTACACGCAGGCCGACAAATGGAGCAAGATGGGAAGTGCCTCGATCTCACAGGTGCTCACAGCATCGTTTGTGCCTTTGCTTGCGAAATTCCAGGATGATGGTGAGAATTTCCGCCGTTATGTGTCGAAGATCAACCGCTTCACAGGTTTTATTCTTTTTCCGGTAATGACAGGTGTGGCCATGATCGGAGAGCCGTTGTTTCATACGCTGTTCGGCGACAAATGGGATGCGGCCATATTGTTATTTCAGATTCTTACCGTCCGTGGCATATTCATAGTGCTGATATCGCTTTACACCAACTATCTTCTGTCGCTCGGTTATGCCCGTAAGTTGATAATGGTGGAGATAGTAAAAGACGGCCTGATCTTCGTGGCTATAATGTCGACCGTATGGTTTCACAGCGTTCCGCTGCTCGTATGGGGACAGCTTGGCGCTTCTGCGCTTACCTACATGATAGTCCTTGCCATAGCAAGCCGGTCGACCGGAGTACGAATTTCAAGAATGGTAGGGGATTTGTTACCCTATGCTGGAATGTCGCTTGTCATGGCGACTGTCTGCTGGCTTGTAAAACCGGTCTCGGATATTCCCGTGTTGCAACTATTGCTGATGATAACGGCAGGGATGGCAAGTTACATCCTGATAGCAAGAGTCAGTCGTTGCCCCGAACTTACAGAAGCCGCCGGCTACCTTTTCGGCCGCTTCCGCCGCCGCAGAGCCTGAATCCAGGCCGCATACGCCGCTGTTAGACTTGATTTTCTGTTGCTTACGCTGCTGCTGAACCTAAGTGGTGTCAAAATTGTGCCCCTATTGTCCGCACCCGCATCTCACGGAAATGCAAAAATGTCATTGTGTAGTAACCCGTCGGAGCAGCGTCTCTCCGAGACGTTGAACCCCATGTAATCATTCACCTCATCAACAGGTTTAACCAATATCATCAGCAAAAATCGTTTCCTATATAGAATATATTTCGATCTTTATATAAAATACTATTTGATTTCCAATAGATTAAATAAAATCATATAAAATTATCGGCCAAAAATTTGGTCAAATCAAAAAAAAGAGCTAACTTTGCACTCGTAAAAGAGAAACAAGGTTCCATGTCCGAGTGGTTAGGTACCGGTCTGCAAAACCGTTCACACCAGTTCGAATCTGGTTGGAACCTCTAAGAAGTCAGGTGATTGTCTGACTTCTTTTATTTATAATATGTTTGTCCCCGGAACTATATTATGGGTCAATGTAAAATTCCGGTT
>DAAV01000163.1:11959-17701 GCA_001701295.1 Bacteroidales bacterium H10 | reverse complement strand
AACATTGAAATAATCAGACCGTTTAGTATAAAAGAATTTTGAACAGTTACTTATGAATCAATCGTATAATTCTGTTTTACTGGACACGGCAGTCGCGGAATTGTCAAAATTGCCGGGGATCGGCCACAAGACCGCTCTCCGGCTCGCACTGCATCTTCTGCGTAAAGAACCTGAAACTTCATATGCATTGGGCAATGCAATCATCGAGATGCGCAAGGGAATAGCTTACTGCCCCCTATGTCACAATATAAGCGAAGGAGGCGTATGTCAGATATGCAGCAATCCGCGACGTGACCGGCAGACCATCTGCGTAGTCGAAAATGTCAAGGATGTAATCACCATAGAACGCACACATGAGCATACGGGACTTTATCACGTGCTCGGAGGGCTTATTTCCCCCCTTGACGGCATCTCNNCCGGCAGATCTTGAGATCGACAGCCTCGTCAGACGTGCGGAAACAGAAAATGTAAAAGAAGTGATTCTCGCACTCAGTCCGACAATGGAAGGAGACACGACCAATTTCTACATCTACCGCAAACTTGCGGACCTTCCCGTCAAAGTCACTATGCTTGCGAGGGGACTGAGCATAGGCAACGAGCTTGAGTATACCGATGAACTGACCTTGGGGCGTTCGATACTCAACCGTACATTATTTTCCACAAACAGCGACGACTGATGACATTTCTCGAGGATAACATACTCCGGTTGCGTGCAGTCGAACCGGATGACGCGGATATGATGTGGGAGGTGGAATCCGATTCAGGCCAGTGGATCGAAAACGGAATGTCAGCGCCATATTCGAGAAAAAATCTCAAAGATTATGCGGAGACATATGACCCCGATCCGATACGCGCGGGCCAGTTGCGTCTCGTGATCGAAAAGAAAGAGAACGGAGGAAACGAGACAATAGGACTGTTAGATCTTTATGACATATCAGGCCTATGGAGAACAGCCTATGTCGGCATATATATCCTGGAGAAAAACAGGAGAAAAGGCTATGGACACCGAGCTCTCAGCATAATCGGAAAATACGCACGAACACTTCTCAACCTGAGAATACTCGCGGCAAAAGTGGCGGAGTCCAACAGCAGGAGCCGGAGAATGTTTGAGGACGCCGGCTACAGCCTCACGGGCGAATTAAAAGACTGGATACTCTCCGGAGAAACGGCACTCAATCTTCTAATATACACAAAAAGACTTTCAGATTCAGTTGAGTGACGGATGAGCCGGAATATTAAGCCAGGACCTGTAATCGGGACCTATACGGCCTACCTCCCTGCGCCAGAACTCTTCACCGCTTCCACGCAGGAGATCCGCGGCATCGGGATTGACATTGACAGCCCATGAGTTTTCCAACAGTTCTTTTGTAAGCTGTCCTGTCCCCCATCCGCTATAGCCGATGAAGAAACGAATCATCCCGTCGGTCTCCGCACCCGAAGCGATATAATCACGGATCTGGTCAGCATTGCCACCCGTATATATTCCAGGCAGGATCTCGATGCTGTCATCCACAATCCGCCCGAGACGATGCAATAGAAAGAGCCGGTCGATCTCGACGGGACCACCGTTGAAAAGAGGCATAGTCTCCGTGCCGGGCCACTCAGCGATAATGGCGTCGACAGTCGCAGGCAATTCCCGGTTAAGGATGAGACCGAGATGACTGCCGTCATCCTCTCTGTCCAAAACAAGAATGGCCGATCTGTAAAAATTCGGATCAAGCATCATTGGCTCGGCCAGCAGTAGATGTCCGGGTTTGGGATCGACATCAGCCGGAGTCTTGTGTAGAAAATTATCGATATCCATATCTGTCCGAATTAAGAGAGTGATTCTTGTCTTATAACGTAAAATTATAACGTAAGCATATATTAAAAACGAGGTGAAATTACCGTTCACGAGCCATTTCGTGGTCCAGGCAATTCCACCCCGTCAGTCTTCGGCCGTAACCGGTCAGTCATCTTTCTTGCCAAAACCGAAGATTCCTTTACCGCCGGTTTTGTCCTCTACAAAATCTTCAAGTTTGTCCTTGACATTGTCTACGACTTCCTTGCCTTTTTCGACATATTCCTTGCCTTCCCCATTCTGGAGCCAGTCCTTGCCTTTCTCAATCACATCCTTGCCCTTATCCACAACATCCTGCACTTTGGGATTATTAAGAAAATCCTGCGCCTTTTCCTGTAGATTCTGTGCCGTGTTTTTCAAATCATTTGTGTCCATAATATAAAAATTTTCATATGAGAAAGCGACAGAAATGCCATTTTCATAAAAGTGGGGGCACTGTCTTATGACTATGACCACCGTCCGGAGTTCAACGTCTTATGCTATGTTTCAACGTCTCGGAGAGACGCTNNCGCCTCTCCGAGGCGGTGATAAAGCTCACAGCAAGTCTATGCCGCATTCTCGCATTAAACTTAATGTGTGAGTCGAAAGCCGATTCACACTCTTTATAATATAACATCCCGACATGGTTTTCAAGCTTAAAATAGTGTTAATTTTTAACATATTGTGTTAAGCCGTGTAATATGCGGAGCGGTTTTTGCATTTATGTTTGTGAAACAAATTTTCAAAAACTGACAATACCATATTGCCGATTATAGAAAACACCAAATATATGCACATGAAGAAAACAAGCATCACTCTCGCGCTTCTGTTTGCCCTCGCAGGCAGCAGCTGTGCCAACGCCGCCGCTCCGGAATTTATCCGCACGGCGTCAACCCCTGCATTCGAGACAGACTTCACGGAAGCTGCCGAAAAAACCGTGAATGCGGTTGTCTGCATAAAAAGTTTTGCATCACGCCAACAGAACCCTTATGGCAATCAAGGTGGATATGATCCTTTCGGAATGTTCGATTTCTTTTTCGGCAATCCCGGAGGAGGACAGCGCCAGCAACCACGCCAGCAGCAGAAACAGAAAAAATCGGAGCCTGTGCAGACAGGTCTCGGCTCCGGTGTCATAATTTCAGAAGACGGATACATCGTGACCAACAATCATGTGATCGACAATGCCGACAAACTGGAAGTGCTTCTCAACGACAACTCAACATACGAAGCGCGCATCGTGGGTACGGACGAGGCCTCGGACCTCGCTCTCATAAAAATTGACGCAAAAGGACTCTCCCCTATCACCTTCGGGGATTCCGACGCGGTGAAGATCGGCGAGTGGGTACTTGCCGTCGGCAATCCTTTCGGATTCAACTCCACTGTGACCGCAGGTATCGTAAGCGCCAAGGCCCGCAGTCTGGGCACCAACAACAAAGGCGGCAACATGTCGATCGAGTCATTCATACAGACCGACGCCGCACTGAATCCCGGNNGTGGGCGAATGGGTTATGGCTATCGGCAGCCCCTTTGGTAACGAGCAGTCCGTTTCCACCGGCATCGTGAGCGCCCTGTACCGCTCCACTGCGCTGCCCTCTACCAGCGGTACCTCCATCTACGCCAACATGATCCAGACGGATGCCGCCATCAATCCCGGCAACTCCGGCGGCGCGCTTGTCAACCTCAACGGAGAACTTATCGGCATCAATTCTGCCATATACAGCAACACGGGCAGTTACTCCGGCTTCTCATTCGCCATTCCGACCACGATCGTCAAGAAAGTCATGGCCGACATCAGGCAGTACGGCACCGTGCAACGCGCCATGCTCGGCTGCTCTGTAGTAGAGCTTGACGCCAAACTGGCAAAAGAGAAAGGCATCACCGCCGCAAAAGCCGGATGTCTTGTGGCATCGGTCAACGACATGAGTACCGCCAAAGAGCTTGGTCTGCAGGAAGACGACCTCATCACTGCGATCAACGGTGTGGAAGTACACAATTTCGCCCAGCTTGTCGAACAGATAAGCAAGTTCCGTCCGGGTGACAAGATAACCGTCACTTATTACCGCAACAACAAGGTTTACCAGAAAACCGGTGTCCTCCGCAACTCCCAGGGCAACACCGCCATAACCAAGAAAGGTGACTTCTCCGAACTCGGATGCGCATTCATGAAGATAACCCTCGAGACAAAACAGCATCTCGGAATCTCCAACGGCGTGCAGGTACAGGGTCTCAAAGGGGGAGCCTTCAAAGACGCCGGCGTGAAAGACGGATTCATCATCACGGAGATAAACGACACTCCCGTCAATTCGACAGATGATGTGGAATACATCTACAATCAGGTAATGAAGAACGACAACGAGGAGCATGTACTCTTCCTGAAAGGTCTTTACCCCACAGGCAAGAAGTATTATTACGCGGTCAATCTTGAAAACAATGAATAACGGAACCGATACAAAATCGGTCTGATATATCCAAGATAACGATTGGGGACAGCGAAGCCCGGCAATGGTCATCGTGACCGTGCCGGGCTTTCAGTTTTATTATTATGTCAGTCAATAGTGGCGACGAGCGAACGGAATTCCTCTCTCAATCCGGGGTCAGTCTCGAACAGGCCGTTGTAATCATATGTCACGGTTGCAGAATCCTGCTTTTCGACACCACGCATCTTCATGCAGAGATGTTCGGCGGTGCAGCTGACGATCACCCCCTTGGTAGGCATGGCTTCGGAAAGCAATGCGCAGACCTGCGCGGTCAGACGTTCCTGGACCTGAAGCCGACGGGCGAAATTATCGACGATACGCGCAAGCTTCGAAAGCCCTATCATTTTGCCGTCAGGGATGTATCCGATCGATACTTTTCCGAAGAATGGCAGTATATGATGCTCGCACATGCTGTAGAATTCAATATCCTTGACAATCACCATGCGTGAACCGGCATGCTCGAAAACAGCCTGACGGGCGATAGCCAATGGATCGTTACGATAACCGGACGTGATGTCAAGCAATGCCTTGGCAGCACGGACCGGGGTCTTGACAAGGCCCTCACGTGTCGGGTCCTCCCCTACAAGACGCAAAATAGCCTCATAATGCGAGGCGATCTCCCCGACAAGACGGGGATCATGTCTGCTGACTTCTGCCATTCTTTTATTTAATAACGACTATCTGACTTTTTACGACGCGCATCTCTGCCGCAAACTGCGGGAATGCACGTTTAAGTTCCGCAAGCGCGGCCGATGCTTCGGCCGATGTGCGGAAATTGCCGATTCTTGTATACCAGTTAGGCGAACTGGAAAAAGAATAGACCTGACCTCTGTATTTAGGGAATTTTGCGACAATGGCACTCCCGCGGGCCTTGGCACGCGATTCGAGCGAGTGCTGGTTGTGTCCGTCGCTGAAGACCTGAATACGAAAACCTGACAGCCTGTTTATGCCCGGACGAAGGACAGGATTACTGCTTCTCTGGGTCTGGGGCTCCTCCTTGAGAATACGGTTCAGAATATTTTCGGGGATGTCGATGACAACATTGCCATTGGATTCTTCGACAATGCGTTCAACGGCATTATTCGCGCCGCCTGCCTCGGATTCCTCAGCAGGAGACTGCGCCACAGCCGGAAAAACAAGTCCTCCGGCTATGGTCAATGTCAGTATCAGGTTTCTTAACATTCAGTATCTCAATTAATCAAACGCCTCTATAATGCCCATGAAGTCCTCTGCCTTGAGAGCGGCTCCACCGATCAGACCACCGTCTACATCCGGTTTGGCAAAAATTTCCTTGGCATTTGAAGGTTTGCAGCTGCCGCCATAGAGGATGGAGGTATTGTCAGCCACTTCCTTACCATATTTCCCGGCGATGACGTTACGGATGTGAGCGTGCATCTCCTGAGCCTGCTCTGCGGTAGCGGTCTTGCCTGTTCCGATAGCCCAGAT
>DAAV01000163.1:6575-11948 GCA_001701295.1 Bacteroidales bacterium H10 | reverse complement strand
TGCGATGACGATCTTGCCGAAATCTTCAGCCGAAAGAGAGAAGAGAGCCTCTACCTGAGATTTGACAACCTCGTTGAAAGAACCGTCCTCACGCTGCTCGAGAACCTCACCCACGCAGAAGATGGGAAGGAGACCGTTCTCAAGCGCGATCTTTGTCTTTGCAAGAAGCTGCTCGTTGTTCTCGCCGAAATACTGGCGACGCTCGCTGTGACCCAATATTACGTATTCGGCACCGGTTGATTTAACCATTGACGCGCTGACCTCACCTGTATATGCACCCTTTGCATGCTCCGAACAGTTCTCCGCACCAAGCTTCACGAGTTCGGGTTCGAGAACCGCATTCACGGAAGTGAGGTGTGTGAAAGGAACGCATACGATAACATCGCAATTTGCTTTCTTGCCCTTGAGAAGGGTGTTAACATTGTTGGCGAGTTCAACACCCTCTTCGAGAGTAGTGTTCATCTTCCAGTTGCCGGCTACAATATTCTTTCTCATTTTCTTAAAATTTAATATCTGTATCTTTAATTAATCTTGCAAAATTAGTTTATTTTATCGTTAAATCAAAATTAAGGGCGCCTAAACATCCTTCCGACGGCAAAAATCGTATCCTTATACCCAATATTATTGGAAACCCATGAAAAATTTGTTATATTTGCAAGTTAAGTAAGTGATCAAATTAAAACGACAATGTTTAATCCGATCACTTACTTAAGAAATTAAGATGGATTTTAAACTGACAAGCGATTATATGCCAACCGGCGACCAGCCCGAGGCAATTGCGGAACTTGCGGAAGGTGTGCTGAGCGGGCAGAAACATCAGACTCTGCTCGGCGTGACCGGAAGCGGCAAGACTTTCACCATGGCCAATGTCATACAGAAGGTCAAACGCCCTACCCTCATCCTGTCGCACAACAAGACGCTCGCCGCACAGCTGTACGCGGAGTTCAAGAATTTCTTTCCGGAGAACTCGGTGCAGTATTTCGTGAGCTATTATGACTATTATCAGCCGGAGGCCTACATTCCCGGTTCGGACAAGTATATAGAGAAAGACCTGATGATCAACGAACAGATTGACAAGCTGCGTCTTTCGACGGCCGCCGCTTTGCTTTCCGGCAGACGTGACATCGTGGTCGTATCATCGGTGAGCTGCATATACGGTATGGGAAATCCTGAAGATTTCGCACAGACCGTGGTCCGCATAACAGTCGGAGACCATATATCGCGAAACGCGTTTCTGAGGAAGCTCGTCGATTCGCTCTACAGCCGCACCGAGACAGAACTTTCACGCGGACAATTCCGGGTGAAAGGCGACACTGTCGACATCATGCTTTCTTTCGAGGAAATACAATTGCGCGTGATATTCTGGGGTGACGAAATCGAACAGATACAGACCGTCGATCCTGATTCAGGCATGCCAATAACGGATCTCGAGGGATTCAACATATATCCGGCAAACATATTCGTATCGTCGAAAGAGCGTACGGCACAAGCCGTGGACCGCATAGCGGTAGATCTGGGCGCGCAGTGCGAGTTTTTCAGACGTGAAGGCAAAATACTTGAGGCGGAACGCCTTAGGGAACGAGTGACATATGATCTCGAAATGATCAAGGAACTGGGACACTGCAGCGGCATCGAGAACTATTCACGGTATTTCGACGGACGCGAGCCGGGCATGAGACCGTTCTGCCTGCTCGACTATTTTCCGAAAGATTTCCTCACCATAATAGATGAGAGCCATGTCACACTACCTCAGATAAGAGGCATGAACGGAGGAGACCTTTCCCGCAAGATGAACCTTGTGGAATACGGGTTCAGGCTTCCGGCAGCCATTGACAACAGGCCCCTGAAATTCGATGAATTCGAAAGACTCACGCCGCAGGTCATATACGTCAGCGCCACACCCGGAGACTATGAGATGCAGCAGACCGAGGGGATATTTACCGAACAGGTTATCCGCCCGACCGGCCTCCTTGATCCGGAAATAGAGGTGCGTCCGACACTTAACCAGATCGACGACCTGATGGAGGAGATTCGCCTGCGCATAGAGGCGGGTGAACGCACGCTCGTCACCACCCTGACAAAACGCATGGCAGAGGAACTTAACCGACACCTTATGAAATGGGGTATCAATTCCGCCTACATACACAGCGATGTCGACACTCTGGAACGTATACGCATTCTCGAAGATCTGCGTCAGGGTGTCTACGACGTTCTTATAGGTGTCAACCTGCTCAGGGAAGGTCTCGACCTGCCTCAGGTAAGCCTCGTGGCCATTCTCGACGCCGACAAAGAGGGATTTCTGCGCAACCACAGATCGCTGACACAGACCGCAGGACGCGCCGCGCGAAATGTGCACGGAAAAGTAATAATGTATGCCGACAAAATAACAGACTCCATGCAACGCACCATCGACGAGACCGAACGAAGACGCGCGAAACAGATGGCCTACAATATGGAGCATGGCATCACCCCCACCCCTATCGTAAAGAAAAGCGGAAACGACCTCATAGAGATATACGAAAGCGGCGAACGCGACCGGAAGACCGACAAATCGAAGGCAAGCAAAGGAAAAGTCTCCGCGACGCAAAAACCGATAAGCGGGCAGGTCTCACCGAAGGCTCCGCGTCCGTATATAGAGGAAGAGCATACGGCATCATACGCCGCCGACCCCGTAATAGAGTATATGAGTCTGCCAGAAATTGAAAAACGCATAGAAAGCGTGAAACGCGACATGATAGCCGCGGCAAAACGCACCGACTTCATAGAAGCCGCCCAACTGCGCGATGAACTCATTAACCTGCAGGACCTTCAGGTGTCGTTGCAAAAAGAGAATGCCGATGCTGTCAAAAAGTGATTTTCTTCCGACCTCCTGCGATGAAATGGAGACTCTCGGCTGGGACCAGGCCGACATCATAATTTTTTCGGGTGACGCATATGTGGACCACCCTTCATTCGGAGCCGCAGTAATCGGCAGGACTCTCCAGAAAGCCGGCTATCGGGTGGCGATCGTTCCTCAGCCCAACTGGCGTGACGATCTTCGTGATTTCAAAAAACTTGGCGCGCCGCGTCTCTTCTTCGGAGTGTCGGCGGGGGCGATGGACTCGATGGTGAACCATTATACCGCCAACCGGAGGTTGCGCCACGATGACGCATACACAGCCGGAGGCAGACACGGCATGCGGCCCGACATGCCGACAATAGTTTATTCGAGGATTCTGAAAAATCTCTATCCCGACGTGCCTGTGATAGCCGGAGGAATTGAAGCGTCTCTCAGACGTGTGGCGCATTATGACTATTGGGAAGACAGGCTGCGCCCNNCGCCCTTCCATACTTCTCGATGCGCCCGCAGATATGGTGACATACGGCATGGGAGAGCGTACGATTCTTGAAATCGCAAGCCGTCTGGAGAGAGGTGAAAAAATAAAAGAGATGACCGATGTGCAACAGACGGCCTTAATAACCGACAAAGCGGTTGCCGAAGGCGACATCGTGCTGCACAGTTTTGAAGAGTGTCTTAAAAACAAGAAACTGCAGGCTCTGAATTTCAGACATGTCGAGGAGGAGTCCAACAAGTATTCGGGAGCCGTGATCTGGCAGGAGGCAAACGGAAAATGGATAAAAGTCAATCCGATGCTTCCACCCATGACAACCGAAGAGATAGACGCCTCGTTCGATCTGCCGTATACCCGGGTGCCGCATCCGAGATATAAGGGGAAAACCATTCCGGCTTATGACATGATACGTCATTCGGTATGCATGCACAGGGGGTGTTTCGGAGGGTGTGCATTCTGTACGATATCCGCGCATCAGGGAAAATTCATCGCCTCAAGATCGAGAGAATCGATTGTCCGCGAAGCCCGGAAAGTAACTCAGATGGAGGACTTCAAAGGCTACATCTCCGATTTGGGCGGTCCTTCGGCCAACATGTATGCCATGGGAGGAAAAGACAAAAATATATGTCGGAAATGCACGCGGCCGTCATGCCTCCATCCCAAGCCATGCAGGAATCTTGACAACAACCATGGTCCGCTGCTTGATGTCTATCACGCGGTGGACGCGTTGCCGGGAGTAAAGAAATCATTTATCGGGAGCGGTGTCCGCTACGATCTCGCCATGGCGCCGTCCGGATCACCGGACACGGACCGCACAAACCGGGACTATCTGCGCGAACTCATTACCGATCACGTAAGCGGAAGACTGAAAGTCGCACCAGAGCATACTTCAGACGAAGTCCTGATGTGTATGCGCAAACCGCCGTTTGACCAGTTCAGAAAATTCAAGCGCATATTCGACCGGACCAACGCGGAAGCCGGATTACGCCAGCAACTCATACCCTACTTCATATCGTCGCATCCGGCGTGTCGGGAAGAGAATATGGCCGAACTTGCCGCGATCACCAAAGATCTCAACTTTCAGCTCGAACAAGTGCAGGATTTTACACCTACTCCAATGACTGTCGCGACCGAGATCTATTATTCGGGCTATCATCCATACACCGGCGAACGTGTATTCACAGCCCGGACCGAAAAAGAAAAGCTTGCCCAGCGTCAATTCTTTTTCTGGTGGAAACCGGAAAGCAGAACGTCNNCGCTGAATTAAGAAAGATGCATCGGCCAGATCTGATCCAGACTCTCTATCCTGGAAACCGCAATGATTTCTCAAACAGCACCAATAGGACTAATAGGACTAATAGGACTAATAAGACCAATTGGTCCGATAAGTCCGACGACATTAAAGAAACCAACAAAACCCATAATACCAAAAAACACAAAAGATCATGAACAAAACAGGATTGAAAATGTGTGCAATGTTATTGCCAATGGCCCTGACCGCATGTTCTGACAAGAACGGCGGCGGAGATGCCAAAGTGATTGAAAAGCCGGAGATCAAGATTGAGAACGGCATGTTGACGCCGGAGGTACTTGAGGCATTCGGAAGAATTTCCGAAGCGACCCCTTCGCCCGACGGCACAAAAATCATCTTCACCCTCACCTATGAAGATATCCAGGAGAACAAAGGAAACTCCGAGATATACGTCATGGAGGCGGACGGCAAAGATATGAAGAGGCTGACCAAAACCGCAGGCTCTGAATCAAACCTACAATGGATCGACAACGGAGAGAAGATCGCTTTCCTGCGCCATTACGCAGACACCGACGCCGTGCAGATCTTCAGCATGAACCCCGACGGATCGGGCGTAAAGCGTCTTTCGAGCGAAAAGAACGGAATCGAATGCTTCAAGATCAGTCCCGACGGGAAGCATGTGGTATTTGCATCGGCAATCGATGACTACAACAAAAATGACGAAGAACTTTTCAAAGATCTTCCCAAGACAACAGGACGCGTGGTCGACGATCTCGGCTACAAGCACTG
>DAAV01000163.1:267-6530 GCA_001701295.1 Bacteroidales bacterium H10 | reverse complement strand
CATGGAGGGAGAACCTTTCGAATGTCCGATGCGCCCCTTCGGCGGAGCCGAGTCATTCGCATGGTCGCCCGACGGCACAAAACTGGTGTACGTGAGCCGCAAGCTCAAGGGAATGGAGTATGTTTTCTCTACAGATTCCAATCTTTATCTCTATGACCTTGCAAACGGAAAGACCGAACAGCTCACAGGCGAGGGCTTCCCCGGATATGACACGGATCCCGTTTTCTCTCCCGACGGAAAAAGCCTCGCATNNTCGATGCCTACAGCAAAATATGAAAGTGACAAGAAGCGTCTGATGGTAATGGACATGAACAGCCGTGAGTCGCGTGATCTGACTGCGAACTGGGATTACTGGCCCGAACAGATAGCATGGGCCAAGAACGGTGCCTCCATCTGGTTCACAGGTTATTACGAGGGCGTGTCACCTGTCTTCACGATAGACGTGAACACATGCGCCATCGACACCGTGGCTACAGGCCAGTTCGACTATGTGGGCGTGAATCCAGTCGCAGACAACGCCGCAATCGCAATGCGCCACTCCATGCGCGAGCCCAACGAAATATTCCTTGTTAGCAAAGGTGAGAAAGAAGCAAAGCAACTCACATCCGTAAACAAGGACCTCATCGACCAGCTCAAGCTCGGAGATGTCCGCAAGGTTATCGTTCCGACCACCGACGGCGGCCAGATGACATGCTGGGAAATTCTGCCTCCCGATTTCGATCCCAACAAGAAATATCCCGCAATCCTCTATTGCCAGGGAGGCCCGCAGCAGGCAGTTAGCCAGTTCTGGAGCTATCGCTGGAACTTCATGATCATGGCGGCGCACGGCTACGTGATCATAGCACCCAACCGACATGGCGTACCCGGCTTCGGAACAGCATGGAACCGTCAGATCTCCGGAGACTACGGCGGCCAGAACATGCAGGATTATTTCGCAGCCACCGACTACATCAAGGCACAGCCATATGTCGACGCCGACCATGTCGGCGCGATCGGAGCAAGCTACGGCGGCTTCTCTGTGTACTGGCTTGCAGGACACAACGACGGCCGCTATGCAGCCCTTGTGGCACATGCCGGCATCTTCAACGTAGAGGCACAATATCTCGAGACAGAGGAGATGTGGTTTGCCGACTTCGACCTCGGTGGTCCGTATTGGGACAAGGAGAACGCCACCGCACAGCGCACCTATGCCAACTCTCCCCACCGCTACGTCAACAACTGGACCGCACCGATGCTCATATNNTCATAACCGTCGGAGAACTCGACTACCGTATCCTCGCCTCGCAGGGCATGCAGGCATTCAACGCCGCAAAGATGCACGGACTCGAAGCGGAGATGCTTGTCTTCCCCGACGAAAACCACTGGGTGCTCAAACCTCAGAACGCGATCCTCTGGCAGCGCACATTCTTCCGCTTCCTCGACAAACATCTGAAGAAACAATAAGAAGCCGTTAAAAAACAGCGGTCAATCCATATCAAGGNNGCACAGTGCCGGACGCCTGTTTTATATCCTACCTAAAATAGGGTATTTTGCCACAATGATTTGGCTGTGCGGATTATTGGTTGTAATTTTGTAAAGGATAGTGAAAGAATGTCAGGAGTTAAACTGTTCTAATATCAGAGAATTTCCGATATTCCACTATTTTTAAACAGCTTCTTAGAAAAACATGCGACTATCAGATTTAAAGCCGGGACAGACCGGCGTTATCACCAAGATATTAGGGCATGGGGCCTTCCGCAAGCGCGTTATGGAGATGGGATTTGTGCGCGGACGGGAGGTAAGCGTCATTCTCAACGCCCCACTGCAGGATCCTGTAAAATACGCCCTCATGGGCTATGAAGTCTCTCTCAGACGCGCCGAGGCCAATCTCGTCGAAGTCGAACTGCTTGAGGACTGGAATGCATCGGCCACACATGCCGACAACGCCTGTGACATAAAGGAATGCGACACTTGCGACACGGGAGAGAAGCGTCTTCGCAAGGATAAAATAATCAATATCGCGCTTATCGGAAATCCCAATTGCGGCAAGACATCGCTCTTCAATATGGTGTCGGGCGCACACGAACACGTCGGAAATTACGCGGGAGTGACTGTCGGTGCAAAAGAGGGATCACTCAAATACAAGGGCTACAGGCTTAACATTGTAGATCTGCCCGGCACATATTCACTTTCGGCATATTCGCCTGAAGAGCTGTATGTGATGAGATATCTGCGGGAAGAGACTCCAGATGTGATAGTGAATGTGATCGTGGCTTCAAATCTGGAACGCAACCTGTATCTGACAACGGAGCTCATAGACATGAACCTGCCTATGGTGATCGACCTCAACATGTATGACGAGCTGCAGAAAGGAAACGCAAAGCTCGATTACAAATCCCTCGGCAAAATGCTCGGAGTGCCATTCGTGCCTACGATAGCATCTACGGGATGGGGAATCGACAAGCTTCTCGATACCGTAATCGAGGTATACGAGATGAAAAATCCGGATACACGCCACATACACGTCAGCATGAATCCGGAAATCGAACAGGCTGTATCCGGTTTGAATCAGGAATTCAAACCGGACCATACGGTAACGGAACATTTCTCGCCGCGCTTCCTCGCGATAAAATTTATGGAGCGTGATCCGGAAATAGAGAATATGCTCAAGGACAATGCGAATTATCTACGTTGGGCAGCTATGCGCGACAAAGAGGACGCACGGATACAGGAACAGCTGAACGAAGACGTGACATCCGCGATCTCCGCCGATAAATACGGATTCATCCAGGGCGCGTTGCGGGAAACGATGGAAGGATCTCTCGACAAAGAAGAGAAGTCCACAAAAATAATCGACGCCTTTGTCACAAACAAACTGTTCGGCTTCCCGATATTTCTGATAGCCATGTGGGTGATGTTCTGGGCCACATTCCAGCTCGGAAGCTATCCGATGGAATGGATAGAGAATCTCGTGGGATGGATTTCGGAAAAAATCGGCGAATACATGACTGACGGCCCGCTGAAAGATCTCCTGCTTGACGGCGTGATCGGAGGTGTGGGAGGTGTCATAGTTTTCCTTCCCAATATCCTTATCCTTTATGCTTTCATATCTTTTATGGAAGATTCGGGATATATGGCGCGCGTGGCATTTATCATGGACAAACTGATGCACAAGATGGGACTGCACGGCAAATCTTTCATTCCTCTGGTCATGGGTTTCGGATGCAACGTCCCAGCCATAATGTCCACACGAATCATAGAAAGCAAATCAAGCAGACTTATAACGATCCTTATAAATCCATTTATCAGTTGTTCGGCCCGAATACCTATTTATGTGCTTTTGGCCGGAGCTTTCTTTCCGCAACATGGCGCATGGATATTTGTCGGTCTGTATCTCCTCGGAGTCATAATAGCGGTCCTTACCGCCAAATTGCTTCGCAAATTCTGGTTCAAAGCCGACGAGACACCCTTTGTAATGGAGTTACCACCATACCGTATGCTGACTTTCAAGGCCACCATGCGCAACATGTGGGGAAAAGCGGAACAGTATCTGAAAAAAATGGGAGGACTGATCCTCGTGGCATCAATCATCATCTGGGCACTCTCCTATTTCCCGCACTACTCTTCAGAAGACGTACCCGAGACATTCCGCACGGAAGCCATGGCCGACATGCCCGAATCAACACTTGCCGACAATGACGAAAGTTCAATTGAGGAACTTGTGACTACCGAATATCAGCAGGAGCATTCAATCCTCGGCTATGTAGGCAAAGCAGTCGAGCCTGTCATGGCGCCGATGGAATTCGGCTGGAAGACATGTGTGTCGCTGATAGCCGGCGCCGCAGCCAAAGAGGTAGTCGTCTCCACACTCGGAGTCCTGTATGTGGGTGATGACGATGCAGCTGCACTATCGGAACGATTGAGCACGCCATCGAAAATCACGGGAAAAGCACCGTTTGACAAAGCCTCGGCACTGGCATTCCTGGTATTCGTGCTGCTCTACTTCCCCTGCATCGCGACACTGACCGCCATAACAAAAGAGACCGGCAGCTGGAAATACACCGCATTCTCGCTACTATACAATACATGTCTCGCATGGATACTCTCCTTCGCGACATACCACATAGCTTCACTCTTGATGTAGAAACCGATTGTTTTTAAATTACCCAAACCCCGGCCATACATAATTATGACCGGGGTTTGACCGTTTATTAAAAACGTCACGACTACCCGATATACTATGCCGGAATAATTTTGGCACATGATTTGTTATAAGGATAGATAAACCGATTTTAGATTTAATGAAGAACGATTTTTCAAAACAGTTCAGGCCTATGCTCGAGATCGCTCTCGGAGAGGCCAACAGATTCAATTCTCCTGTGATCACTTCCGAACATTTTGTGCTCGGTTCACTGAAACAGCAGGAAGGATATGCTTTCAAGATATTAAACCAGCTCAATATTCCAATAGACAAAATAATAGCCGAACTTGAAGAGTACCTTTCCGAACCGCACCAGCCCGGAGAGACCACTACCCTGTTCGAACAGCAATACAAGATAAACCTTGCCGCCATCCGTCATCTTCAGCTCGCGACCTCAGAGGCCAGAAAGATGAATGCCCACGTGATCGGCAGCGAGCACATGCTTCTCGCGCTTATCCACGACAAACGCGCCATGGACTCCTCGATTCTCCAGCACATAAAGGAAGAGTATCTCAACTTCGACATATCAGTGCAGAGTTTCGGCACTCCCGGCGAGACTCCACAGATGGGCAAGGATTTCAGCGAGGACGAGGATGAAGAGGACGCTACCACACCCACACAGGGGACGCCGTCGGATAACCCTCAAAAAAGCACGCAACGCAGCGATTCCAAAGGGCGCAAAAGCGACACTCCGGCACTTGACAAATTCGGCTACGACATGACTAAAGCTGCTGCCGAAGGTCGACTTGATCCTGTAGTGGGCCGGGAAAACGAGATAGAACGTCTCGCCCAGATCCTGTCACGCAGAAAGAAGAACAATCCCGTACTGATCGGAGAGCCGGGCGTAGGAAATTCCGCGATAGTCGAAGGGCTCGCGCTCCGCATCGTGCAGCGCAAAGTCTCGCGCATACTGTTCGACAAACGTGTGGTCGGACTCGACATGACAGGCATGGTGGCCGGCACCAAATATCGCGGCCAATTCGAAGAACGCATAAAGACCGTGCTTGACGAGCTTTCGAAAAACCCAGATATCATTCTCTTCATAGACGAAATACACACTATCGTCGGGGCTGGAGGCGCACCGGGATCAATGGATGCCGCCAACATGCTGAAGCCGGCACTTGCCCGTGGCGACATTCAATGCATCGGAGCCACGACGCTTGATGAGTACCGCAAAAACATTGAAAAAGACGGAGCCCTCGAACGCCGCTTCCANNCGAGATACAATGCATCGGTGCCACCACTCTTGACGAATATCGTCAGAATATCGAAAAAGACGGTGCTCTCGAACGCCGTTTTCAGAAAGTCATGGTGGAGCCTACCACTCCGGAAGAGACCCTTGAGATTCTGCGTCAGGTCAAAGAGAAATACGAGGACCATCACAACGTCCGCTATACCGACGAGGCACTGGAGGCTTGCGTCAATCTGACCGAAAGATACGTAAGCGACCGCAATTTTCCGGACAAGGCGCTTGACGCACTCGACGAGGCCGGAAGCCGCGTGCACATCACCAACATCGTAGTGCCTGAAGAGATCGAGACACTTGAAAAGAAAATCGACGAACTCACGCAGGAAAAACTGGCTGCAGCCAAGTCTCAGGACTACGAGAAAGCAGCCTCGCTCCGCGATGAGGTCGTAAAGACAAAAGCTGCTCTTGAAACGGCAAAGAAAAACTGGGAAGACAGCCTAAACAGCGACCGTCAGGAAGTCGACGACGAAAAAGTCGCCGAGGTAGTCGCACTGATGACCGGTGTTCCGACCCAGAGAATAGCCCAGGCAGAGGGAACGCGTCTCATACAGATGGGAGATGCACTCAAAGGATCCGTAATAGGCCAGGATGACGCCATCAAGAAAGTAGTGAAGGCAATCCAGCGCAACCGCATAGGTCTCAAAGATCCCGACAAGCCCATAGGCGTATTTATGTTTCTCGGGCCGACCGGTGTCGGAAAGACACTGCTCGCGAAGAAACTTGCAGAATATCTGTTTGATTCCTCCGATGCGCTGATCCGGGTCGATATGAGCGAATTCATGGAGAAATTCACGGTGTCGCGACTCGTGGGCGCGCCTCCGGGATATGTAGGAT
>DAAV01000163.1:0-223 GCA_001701295.1 Bacteroidales bacterium H10 | reverse complement strand
CGCATCCCGATGTGTTCAATCTTCTGCTGCAGGTCATGGATGAAGGCCGTCTCACTGATTCGCTCGGACGCAAGATAGATTTCAAGAATACCATCCTGATCATGACGAGCAACGTCGGATCCCGACAGCTAAAAGACTTCGGGGGCGGAGTGGGATTCAACACATCGGAGGCAAGCAAGGAACAGGCACACGGAGTAATATCAAAAGCGCTGAATCGCGCATT
>DAAV01000111.1 GCA_001701295.1 Bacteroidales bacterium H10 | reverse complement strand
ATTCCGTTCATGGGACAACCCTAGGGCAATTGTATACAGAAGAATGAATGATATTCCGGGCGACTGGGGTACCGCAGTAAACGTACAGACCATGGTATTCGGCAACACCGGCAACACTTCCGGTACCGGCGTAGCATTTACCCGTGACCCTGCAACCGGTGAAAACCGTCTGTTTGGTGAGTTCCTTGTCAACGCACAGGGCGAAGACGTTGTTGCTGGTGTTCGTACTCCACAGCACATCGATGAACTCAAAGACATCATGCCTGACGTATACAATCAGTTCTGCGATGTTGCTCATCGTCTGGAGCAGCATTACCGCGACATGCAGGATATGGAGTTCACCATTCAGGACGGCAAGCTCTGGATGCTCCAGACTCGTAACGGCAAACGCACAGGCGCCGCTATGGTCCGCATCGCAATGGACCTTCTCCGCGAAGGCATGATCGATGAGAAGACCGCTCTTCTCCGCATGGAACCACAGAAACTTGACGAGCTTCTCCACCCTGTCTTTGACAAGAAGGCTCTCAAGACTGCAAAAACAGTCGCCAAAGGTCTTCCCGCATCACCCGGCGCTGCCGCAGGCCAGATCGTATTCCAGGCCGATGACGCCGAGGAATGGGCCGATAAGAAAAAGAAAGTCGTTCTTGTCCGCATCGAGACTTCTCCCGAAGACCTCCGCGGTATGGCTGTGGCACAGGGTATCCTTACAATGCGCGGCGGTATGACATCGCACGCAGCCGTAGTGGCACGCGGTATGGGCAAGTGCTGTGTATCCGGTGCCGGTGAGATTGTCGTGGATTATAAAGAAAAGACTGTCACTATGGACGGCAAGGTATTCCATGAAGGAGACTGGATCTCTCTCAACGGTTCCACCGGTGACGTTTACGAAGGTCAGGTGACTACCACCGAGCCGGAACTTGACGGTGACTTCGGCGCCATCATGGATCTTGCCGCCAAATACACCAAGACTCTCGTGCGCACAAATGCCGACACACCGCGCGACGCCACTCAGGCACGTCATTTCGGAGCGCAGGGTATCGGTCTCTGCCGTACGGAACATATGTTCTTCGAGGGAGACCGTATCAAGGCTGTCCGCGAGATGATTCTTTCTTCTGACGAGGAAGGTCGCCGCGAGGCTCTTGCCAAACTTCTTCCGATGCAGCGCGCAGACTTCGAAGGCATCTTCGAGGCAATGGACGGTTATGGAGTGACAATCCGACTCCTCGATCCTCCGTTGCACGAGTTTGTACCTCATCAGACTGCCACTCAGAAAGAGCTTGCCGAGGAAATGGGACTTACACTTGCCGAAGTAAAGGCCAAGGTCGATGAACTCTCCGAGTTCAACCCGATGCTCGGTCATCGCGGCTGCCGTCTCGGCATCACATATCCCGAGATCACAGAAATGCAGACCCGCGCCATCATCGAGGCTGCACTCAACTGCAAGGCAAAAGGCATCGATGTTCATCCCGAAATCATGGTTCCCCTTGTAGGTACGCTCAAAGAGCTTCAGCATCAGGCAAATGTAATCAACACTACTGCCGGACAAGTGTTTGACGAGCGTGGAGAGGTTGTCGATTACAAGATCGGCACAATGATCGAAGTGCCCCGCGCCGCTCTCACCGCAGACAAGATCGCTGAGGTTGCTGTATGTGATGTAGTTGTATGTGCGCTGATTGAAGATATTACTCAGCGATGCGGATAATTCCAGCCGACTCATTGCTGCTGAAAGAGCCATTGATGTTTGCGCTGCCACGCATGAAGTCGAGAGTCTTGCCGATATTTACGCTTGCCATAAACATCTGTCCGTCACTTTTCGCCGATGCGTAGGAATATACCACATAGTCGCCGTAAAGCTGTTGCGCCAGCGTATAAGGATTGTGGCTCCACGACTGCATCACGAAAGCGTTGGCGAACACGTAGGCCGCACTCTCATTCGTATAGAAAGCATGGTCCTTGACGTGCTGACGCATGAGTATGTCGTTTACCGACACGGAAAGCATCTGCGGCAGTGACTCCCATTCATTTTTGCTGATGAACGTGACAAGATGTTTTCCATTATGACAACGCGGTTCATAAGTGATAGTCTGTTTACAGATAGTCGTACTTTCGATCAGGCGGAACCTCTTTTATTTGAATCCCAATTAACCGCACCCAGAGAGAACCAGATATTTATTTTGGCATCCGGGGGTAATTTTTTGACCAATATCGCATACCGGGTAAAGTACAAGGGTTCCGCATTGTCATCCGGAATAGTGGATGTACCCACACATATAGTCCAATTATAGATTTTATCGATGTTGTCGAGATAATATCGGTTACGGTAGGTTTCAATTTGCCAATTATGGATATTGTATGTGATCAACAAGGTATACTCCTCAAAGTCTACACTTTTGTATGCATCCGAGAATCCCAATGGATCATCGGGCAGTTCCGACAGATCGTTTACAATTATTTCTTTATTCGACCATCCTTTTATCTTTTCCATCCATTCTGTGTCATTGGTATAAAAAGATACCGTACATGGCAGATAAGATTCTGAAACCGATAACACCGTTTCTACCGGCGGTTCATCATTCTTATTACATGAACACATCAGGATCCCCACAAAAAGCACTAATATTGTCAGATATTTCATTTGATCGGGATTTTTACCGGATAAGACAAAAATAGTGATGTCAACTCTGTTTTCTATCGTCTTTCACGCTCAAGCCTGCGCAAAAGAAACAGACACCCGCCGCACCAAGGCATAAAGCAAATACAGTTCCTATATCACATATCCAATAGAGAAGTGCGCTGACTAACATTAATGCGCCCGCTATGAAAAAACTAATGCGCTTAGCTTTTGTTGATTTATTTTCTTCCATATTATTGAAGTT
>DAAV01000128.1 GCA_001701295.1 Bacteroidales bacterium H10 | reverse complement strand
CGGGATGAACATCGATGCCTTTCGCCTTGCAGTGGAGTGAGCGGCAGAAAAATTGACTGTCAAGCAGTCACTACGGTTGCCACGAACCGTGACATGACGTGTTTAGTAATCTTATAGCCGACTGGGTCTGAAGTGTTGATTGACTCAATGGCAGTTGAGTTGTCGAGTTTGAACATGGCTTCCTTCAGGGTCCAGATTTCGGTAAATGTCAGGGCAGGGTTGTCAGATTGCCGTATCAGGCGTTTCTCATCGGGAAAGTAGCAGTAATTGATTATTTCCTGATATACGTCCGCTCCATGAATTGATTCCACATCGCAGCCTACAGGAGTGTCCGACACAGCGACGAGTACTGCATCAATGCAATGGCTAAGACTGAAGTATATGCCATCAATCTCCGGCAATGTCGGCTTGCCCAGCGAGTCATATTTAATCTCATGTATGGCCAGATCAATACCGTATAAATCAGCAAGCATGCCGGCAAGCATCTCGTAAGCCATCACACTCTGCAGCCGGTCGATCGGATGTAAATACGACAGGACTTTGCGACGCCTCCATTCGGGGAGTCGTAAAGTTCTGTCATTCAATGTCGAAATTCCGTCGGTTTGAAATTTCTGTAATCTGTATTCCGTCATTCTATCGCGGCGTCAAAGTAACCCAACCCGGAAATCGCCGTGAGGAACGTACGGATATATTCGGCGGAGGTAGGACTCCAGCGGAATCCCAAGCGGTACAGGATTCCAGTGGTGAAATTGCTTGAGCAGCCGATGTATGCGTAATTCCCGTCGGTCGACTGATAAGCCACAAGAGGCTGAAGCATCGACACCTTATCCGATTCGCCGGCCATCATACCGTTGAGTCGAGAGCTGAATTCGTCCATCTCTACGAGGTCCAGTCTACAGTTCAAGACTTCCTGCATCGCGTCTATCACATCGCCGAGGGGCACGCTGTGATTGTTGAGCGGATGGAACACCACATTGGCTGAAGGAGTGCGTCCTAATTCAATGACAGCGTCAGCCAGTTGGTCCACAGGGGTAAACTCGCAGTTGACGTTCAGAGTGTCGTAGGGAACGCATCCCAGTGCCAGATATGCCCGGAGCTGACCCATGAAAGCGTTGCTGGTGAAGTTGGCCTGGAATTCACCGTCCGATTCACGCGGTGAGATATTGCCCACCCGCATAATCTTGGCGTTCAGTTTTCCTTCTTGAATACCTTTCAGAAGTATTTCTTCGGCCTTGTATTTGGAGTTGACATACTGGTTCGACAATCCCTGACCCATGTCAAGCGTCTGTTCCGTCAGCATCAGTTCGGTGGCGCGTGACATCTCGGCGTCACCGGCTACGGAAACGGTCGATACATGAATCATACGCTTGCCATTGTCAGTGCACCATCCGGCCATATTTCTGACGGTATGCACGTTGGCACGCTCGATCTCGTCGCCGGGAGCGAAATGTTTTACGCTGGCCGCGCAGTTGATTACTGTGTCGATGCTGTCTGCCGGAATAGCATCGAGTGTGTTGCGCTCGGTCAGGTCGCCTTCGTAAATGAATATGCGGTTGTCCCACATATCTTCATAGGTTTGTCCGAAATAGTAGAACAGGATGGTACGGAGGCGCGACGAGGCACTGAAATTTTTTGCTGACCTGACGATGCAGCTCACCTTGGCATCGGTATGCTCCAGCAGGGAGTGCAGTATATGGACGCCCAGGTAGCCTGTTGCGCCGGTCAGCAGGACATTCCCGATGGTCTGCGGTGTTCCTTCGTTAAACGACTCGACGCTGTTCTTTCCCAAAACGTCTGCGAACTGTCCCCCGGCAATTGCTTTGCAGGCAGCGTGAGAGTCGGCTGCTGGTATTGGCGTTCCGCTGATTTTGGATGCAAGCATGCGCGGAGTCTTAGTCTCGAACAGATCCTTGTAACTGATTTTCAAACCTTCCGACGATAGAATTGCCACAACCTTGATTGCATTGATTGAAGTGCCGCCGATTTTGAAGAAATCGTCATTGGCGCCGACACGGTCCAGATTCAGTGTCTTGCGGAAGGCTTGGGCAATCATAGTCTCATTGCCGTAAGCCGGCTCCACATATTCGGCAAGAGCCTCCAGCACCGGGGCCGGAAGATTCTTGCGGTCAAGCTTGCCGTTGGGCGTGACAGGAATCTTGTCAACGGGATTGAAGCTGTCAGGCACCATATAGTCCGTAAGATGACGTTGCAGGTGGAGTTTCAGTTTCTCCTGATTAACTTCCGCACCTTCGTACCAGATGCACAGATGGTCGACGTTTTGAATTTTGCAGACATTTGCAACCGACATCTTGATGCCGGGGAATGTGTTGGCTATGCTTTCGATCTCACCGAGTTCTATGCGGAGTCCGCGCAGCTTGACCTGATGGTCGATACGTCCCAGTACGTCAACATCGCCGTCGGGGAGCCAGCATGCCAGATCGCCGGTGCGGTATGCACGTTCGCCCTTGAAAGTGATATAGCTTTCAGCGGTCTTTTCAGGCAGATTGTTGTAGCCTTTTCCGACGCTGCGACCTGCTATGATAAGTTCGCCGATGCCTCCGACAGGCAGTTCGCCGCCCCAGGCATCCATGATGAACTCCTTATAGTTATAGAAAGGACGTCCCACAGTAACGGGTTTGCCGCTTTCCAGCACAGCATGGTTGGAGCCGACGGTGGTTTCAGTCGGTCCATATTCGTTGACAATAAGTCCTGTGAAACCGGCATTTTCAAGTTTAGTAATCAATGAAGCGGGGATAGCTTCTCCACCGATGTTCAGCAGGCGGCAATGCGATATGGCGTCGCGGAACTCTGGCAGTTCCAGCATGGCCGCCAATCGGCTTGGGGTGGCGTCGAAAGCCTCTACGCCATTGCGCAGCATAAGGTTCGCCAGCATGGTGACATCCTTACATTCCTCCTCGTCGGCCAGCACAAGGGTATGGCCCGAGACAAGCGATGTCCCGAGATCCACATGCGATGCGTCGAACGAGATGGTGACGATCAGCATGTTGACCTTCGGTTCTTCCTGACCCATGGGACGATAAATCTGTTCGCGGTAACCGTACAGGTAGTTTGACGCCGCTTCGTGATGAATAATAACTCCCTTGGGACGTCCGGTGCTTCCTGAGGTGTAAATCAGGTATGCCGGATCATCGGGGTCACTGTTGACACCGGGACGGGAAGTGTCCGCTTCTTTAAGTAATTCCTCGACATCTACAGCCTTGTCAGGATACGATGCGAGTCGGTCGGTCGTGGTGATTATAACCTTGGCTTCTGAATCTCCGGTGATGAGTTTGATACGTTCTACTGGATACTCCGGGTCGCAGGGGATGTAGGCTGCTCCGGTCTTCATCGTTCCGTAAATTGAGGTGATCAATCGTGATGTGCGCGGCAGAAGAATCACCACTTTATCTCCTCGACCCACGCCGAGCTTTTGCAGAGCGTTGGCAGTACGGTTGGCCTCCCTGTCAAACTCTGCAAAAGTAAGACTTCGGTCGTTGGCCACAAGCGCCAATGCTTCCGGTGTCAGATCCACTTGCATTTCAAGTGCGCCATGGTAGCTGGTAAATTCCACATCCCCCTTCACACCCTCGCGTATATCCTTAAGCTGTGCCTCAGCGACCGGCGATATAAGATCAGCGTCGCTAACCGTCGGCACAGTCGGATTCTTGGTTGTCGACGCATTGATCATATCGAGCAGCATCCTCATGTCGGTGTTGTTGTACAACGAACCGTCGTATTCCAGTTCCAGACGGTACTTGCCTGGTTCCGGTGTATATATCAGCAGCGACAGCGGAACTTTTGCAGTGTCGAGAGTTACGGGAATTTTCTCCTGTCCCAACGGCCCTTCAGAGGCTTCGAGAGATACTCCCCCTTCGTACACATACATGATTTCAGGCCGGATTCCATAGAGCCGAACCACTTCAGTGAAGGGATAAAAATCAAATCCTCGTGTAGTGTTGAACTGCTTCTGCAAGTTAAGAGCCATGTCGGCGGGGCTGGTCTTAGNNCTGTCATCTTCGACACTACCGGAAGAGTTTTGACAAACATGCCTATGTCATCGATAAGACGCACATCGTTACGACCGTTGTTGACAGTTGTGATAGCTACGGTTTCATTACGGGTGAGCCGGTGTATCGTCTGCATGAAAGCGGACAGGAAGAAATTGCTGGGAGTAACGGCATTCTTTTGGCAGAAACGGTCAATTTCCGTACCGTCGATGTCGATATTGCATCGCAGCAGAGTGCCGGGATATACAGACTCGGGAGTAGTGCTGTGCGGATAAATCGTAGTTTCGGCGTTGCTCAGCAATGATTTGAACCACTGTTCGGCTTCTTCGTATTCGGACGAGAGCATAAGATCGGCCTCATCGGCGGCAAATTCAAACGCCGAATATTCTTCCTCGGGCACATTTTCCCCTGCGTAAGTCTTGGCCAGAGTATCGAAAAACACCATTGCCGATACACCGTCGAATACAATATGGTGGAAGTCCATGAACAGCCAGTTCCCTCCGGGAGTGCGGACTATGATGAAACGATACAGTCTGTCGGCAAAGAGGTTGAATGGCTTTACCAGTTCTTGCATTTCATAGCGGGTCGGCTCATGATCAAATACGAGTTCGGCGACATCTATGTCAACGACTTCTCGACGCTGCTGCATCACGTCTCCGTTGCGGCTGACGAAAGTCGCGCTCAGGGCCGGATGCGCCTTGACGGTGGCGGCAAGGGCGTCGCGGAGACGGTTGAGATCGGTGTCTGACTTGATTTTTACCACCATCGATACATTATATTGCAGTGCGTCGCGGTTCTGTTCCCAGTCGATAAGGACGCCGCGCTGATTCTCGGTTATGGGGTAATATTTTCGTTTCGGTGCGGTCTTTTCGACTGACGTGTCAGAACCTGCGGCAATTGTATTGACAAGACCACGTACTGTCGGGTCGGCCATTGCCGTTTTGGAGGTGATGCGAATGTCTTTGCGTTTGGCGATTGTCGCCACGAGACGCATGGCAAGCAGAGAGGTCAGCCCGACCTTCAGCAAGTTGGTTGTGACGCCGAACGATTCATGTCCTATTATTTCTGCCACAATCGCCGATACCTCGCTTTCCTCGGGTGATGACGGAAGAACTATCTCCTCGGTCTCGACTTCCATTTCAGGAACGGGGAGTGCCTTGCGGTCAACCTTTCCGTTGGATGTGATCGGCAGTTTGTCCAGTTTCATCAATGCCGCCGGAATCATGAACTCCGTCAGATTGCCTGACATGAACTCCTTCAACTCTCCCGGAGCGACGTCTGAACCCTCCTTTACTGAATAGTACCCTACAAGCTGGTCGTTGCCGCCGATATTCATGACTATGGCCACGAACTGCCGTACGGCCTCGTGGCGTGACGCCACGGATTCGATTTCGCCGAGCTCGATGCGTAGGCCGCGGAGTTTCACCATGCCGTCCATGCGGCCCATGAACTGAATCTCGCCGTTCTCATTCCATCGTACGAGGTCGCCGGTGCGGTATGCCTGCCTGCCGTCGATGGTCACGAATTTTTCAGCTGTCATTTCGGGACGGTTCAGGTATCCCTTACCGACACCGTCGCCGAGGATGACGAGCTCGCCGGGTACGCCCTGCGGCACTCGGCGAAGGTATTTGTCGAGAATCCGGATTTCGTAACCCGGAAGGGGAGTCCCGATGACGGTACCGTCGATGTCACCGTGAGTCTTGTATCCAGAGCAGATGACGCTGCATTCGGTCGGCCCGTAGATGTTGGCGAAATAAAACGGTAGTTTGCCCAGCGGCGGAATTTTCTCGCCCCCGGCCGACAGCCAGCGCAATGTTGAAAATTCGTACATCGACACAAGCTGGGCCGCTATTACCGTGGTCAGGAAAGAGGCGGTAATCCTGTTTTTCTCATAGAACTCGTGAAGCGCATCGAGGTCGTGACGTATTTCCTCGTCGAGTATGTACAATGTTGCTCCGGCCATGAGCGACGGGTATAGGTCCATCATGTGGGCGTCGAATCCGAAATTGGCGTACGCAGGAATACGGTCATCGGAAGTCAGGGTCGCGAAGCCGATGTAGGAATGACAGTAGTTCAGGATATTGCCTCGGCTCAGAATCACACCTTTGGGGTTGCCTGTGGAGCCGGAGGTGTAGAGAATAACCATCGGAGAGTCGAGATTGGCTTCATAAGTCGGTTTCCAATCATTCTTTTCAGATGCAAGGTGAATTCCGTCCATGATCTTACCCTTGAAATTGGGCATAATCCTGTTTGCGAGGCCGTCGATTGTCAGGACAACGTTGACCAGCGCGTCTTCGGTCATGAACGAAAGACGTTCCTCCGGGAATGTAGGATCGAGGGGCATATAAGCGGCACCGGTCTTGAGCACCGCCAACGGAAGGAGCGCCATCCATTCGGAACGGGGAAGCATGATGCCTACCGTGTCGCCATTGCCGATTCCCATGGCGGAGAGGTTGCCCGCTATGCGGGTAGACATTTTGTCAAGATCTCCGTAAGTCAGTTTCTCGTCGCTATATATTACGGCGACTTTCTCCGGATTGCAGGATGCCGTTTCTGAAATCACGGCCTCGATGGGTTTGTTCCGGTCAAAAATATTTTCCGGACCCACCTCTGATTTTTTGAGATTCCTCTCCGCGGCATCGTCTACAAGACGGAATTCTGAAAGTTTCTTATTGCCGTCGGTCTGATTGCAGAGCTGAGACAGAACAAGGTCAAACGTCTTTACAAGACGGTCAACAGTCGCTTCGGAATACATGTCGGAACGCCAGATTACGTCAATGTCAAGTCCCTGTTCCGAAGTGTACATCTGTATCGTCAACGGAACGCCCGTGTCCCCGTTGTCAATACGCATTGGAGTCATGTCCTTGCACAGAGATTCCATGTTGAGCAAGCTGCCCTGGTAACCGAACAGTATGTCTTGTTCGAATCCGGTCATCGAGACGAAGTCGGAAAACGAGAAGATATCTTTGGCGCGTGTGTCGTCTCGCTGTTGTTTCATCTCGGCTATCAGTGCCGAGGCGGTGACATCCTTGCCGACATGCGCTCTGACCGGAAGCGTGCGGACCATCATGGTGACGGTGTTGTCCGTATCATGTGTGTTGCGTCCGTGATATGCGGTGGTGAACATCACGTCATCTCGTCCCATAAAGGCGCCTAAGGATATACCCATGGCGGCGTTAGCGGTAATCGAACCTCCCTTGAACTCCGACGCCGGGGTGTCGAGCCTGAACAACTTATGGCTGAACCGTGGTGTCTCTCCCTTTACATCTCGGTAGATTACGGCTCCGTCACTGTCATAATCTCCGAATGTCCTGGAATAATACTCGCGTTGTGATTCAAATTCAGCTCCCGAGCGTGCGGCCTGTTCTCTTTCCGCAACGTCGAAGCAGGTGAAGGTTTCTTTGACAGGGTCTCCCCCCTTCATGGCGATATCGAGGTCGTGCAACAGGATGCGCATAGACGTACCGTCGAATATGATATGATGAGTCACAATCGTGAGCCATACGGCGCTTTCGGCATGGATTATCTCAAAACGGGCCATTCCGTTGCCAGGCACGTCGATATGCCGGATCAGATTCTTTTTATATTCCTCGAATTCGGAATCGGTCATTGTTTTTATCGGAATGTCGGAGACAGTCTTACCGTCCCATTCCATTATGGCCTCGCCGCTATCGTCTGTGGCGATGGAAACGTTTAACGCAGGATGACATGTAAGAACTTTTTTAACGGCTTCGTGCAGTCTGCCGACTTCGGTATCCGCCTGGAACCGGAAAGCGTAGGCAAGATGATATGTCAGGTCCTCACGGTAAGCGGAGCCGAGGTATACGCCTAACTGGCTCTGGTTTAATTGTGATTGCTTCATATTGTGAAGTTATTGTTGAGTCTGTATTGTGATATGAAGATTCAAGGAACAAGCTCTAAGGCGCTATCTGGAGTTCTCTCCGTATACCAGGACATGGTCAGGATATTTTGATTGAACATGTATTCATATTTCATGTCGTCGCAACTACCTTTGGCAATAAGTAATCCGATGCCCTTATGAGAGTCCTGTTCGATGGGATTGAAAGGACGGCCTTCGTCATGAATAACGGCCGAGATTTTCTCCTTGTCAATCGATATGCGCATATCGACCGACGCCGCTTTACGGTTAAGGTTATCTGCATGGTCGNNTTGATAATTTCCTCGCACGATACTCCCACGCGAAATCGTAGAGACTCGGCAATGCCTGACTTCGCCATCCAGTTGTCTGCTTCGCGTAATTGTTTGCCTGCATCGCTGATGGAGGGCACGATGCTCGTGTCATACATTTTGCCTGCACCACGTGTCGGTATCAGGAAGAAAGGCATCCTGCCGTCACCGCTGTGAAGCACTATTGGTAATAATAACACCAGCAGGACAATCTGCCCGGTGGCGAAACCCCACCATGCGTCGATTCCCGTCGTTGCGAAAATCCAGAAGAAAATGATAGGCATCAATGGCTGCCCGACGGAAACAATCATGGCCTGGCGGGTATTGTCGTAGATCTGATAAACCGGAATCAACAGTCCGATGGCGCATTGAAGTATGATATTGAATGCGTACGCGGGAATTGCAGAACAGAACATATCCATCGTCGATGCGTCAGTAATGCTGAACAGCCGCCCGATCGCTTCTGGGAAGAATATCATGACTGCGGCATATATTGCAAGACTTGAACCAAGAAATGTGTATGCTTTCCCCAGCACCATTGCTACGCCTCGGTTGTCGTCCGAGCCGGAAAGAATTGATGCCACGGGCTGGAACGAATCAATTGTACCCGTCAGAATTATCATGGAGAGTCGCAACAGGTACATGCAGACGGCGAAAACGATGACTCCGGCGGTGCCGAGATAATCAATCGCTATGATATTGCAGACAAAAATCTGCACTGACATAAGGAGTCCCGTAAAGCCGGAGGGCGCACCCATTCTGGCGATTGCCGGCAGTACGCGGATATTTATTTTGCCGGTGTACCTCAGGGTGCCCTTCTTGCGGAAATGGGTCAGAAGAATCAGGATTGCAGGTACGTAGCTCACAACCGTGGCGATGGCGGCGCCTGTCAGTCCCCATCCGAAAATTTTCAGAAAAACAAAGTCCAGAATCAGATTGATGACTATACATGTGGACACCGCTGCGGTGACGCGTTTCGGTTCGCCGTCAAGTGCCACGAAAAGCTGAAGCACGATCATCAGCATATATATGAAGCCTGTAGGAATTGTGATGATCATGTATTGAGACGCATAACCGGACAGCGCGGGGTCGGGGCATAGCAGCCTGATGACCGGATTGAAGAAAATCAGACCGAGAACTCCGAGCGCAATGCCGGTAACTACAGCTGCCGTAACCGACAGGGAGAATGTGCCGGATGCCCGTTCGCGTTCATGATTGCCTATGGCTTTGCCTGCTATCAACGTCCCCCCCACACCTAACAGAAGACACAGTGAGAAATACAGCTGAAGGACAGGCATGCTTATGTTGATGGCACTCATCGCGGCGTCGTTGACAAACCATGTCACCATAAGACCGTCAATGAACGCTCCCATCTGCGAGGCTGCCACGGTCATTACGGAAGCGAACAGGAAACTCCTGAAAGCGTGTCCGACAAGATAAGATTCTCGTTTCATGATTGTGATACTTTTATTGTCAGAACATTGCGGCCGTCAATGCGGTTGTAACTTACGTTGTCGCTGAGATTCTTTATCAGGAATATTCCGAGACCGCCGATGGAGCGCTCTTCGATATCCGCGTGGATATCTGCGTTGCCGGCCAGAGTAGGATCGAACGGTGTGCCGCTGTCCGAAATTCGGAACGTGATTCTTCCGGTGGCGTCATGGAGTATCCGCAGTTCGATTTCTCCGCTTTCACCCTCCGGGTAGGCGTAATCTATAACATTCACCAGCGCTTCTTCCAGAATAAGGTTCAGTCGGTTGCGGCAGGCATCGTCAAATCNNAGCGTTGCGCCAGCCGCATGGTGACATCCGGAAGTTTCTCGATTTCCGACATGGAGTTGGTCAAGGTAATTTTTTCTACCGGTTCGACGCATGAATCAAGACGAAGACAGAGCATTGTCAGGTCGTCGCTTTGATCTACGCCATCGGCAAATTCGGCGACGGCTGTCTTCAGCCGTTCGATGGCATCCTTAGGACTCTGGTATGTGTCGGTTGATATCAGCTGTAGCAGCCGATCATCGCCGAACATCTCCTTGCGAGCATTTTCGGCTTCTGTAAGTCCGTCGGTATAGAGAAGCAGCATCTCGTCCTCTCTCAGCCGAACGGTTTCTTCCGTATATTCAAATCCTCCCATAACGCCTACCGGAATATTCTCTGCCTCACTCATAAACCGGGCCCCCCGGCTGTCAGCCAATACTGCTGGATTGTGTCCGGCGTTGCAGAAACGCAGCGTACCGGTGTTCAGGTCCAGCATCCCTACAAACATGGTGACGAACATGCACTCATCGTTGTCTTTGACGATAGTGTCGTTGACGGTCGTGACGATCTGACACGGTGAATCCGTTATGTTGGCCGACATGCGGAACAGCGTGCGTGTCACCGCCATGAACAGGGATGCGGGTACTCCTTTGCCGGATACGTCGCCGATAGCGAAAAATAAATGGGAGCCGCGGATAAAGAAATCATACAGATCTCCGCCGACTTCCCGGGCCGACTGCAGCATCGCGTAGAGTTCCAGACCCTCCCATTCAGGAAATGGAGAGAATGTATGGGGCACGAGTCCCATTTGTATGCTTTTGGCGATATGAAGCTCACTTTCGACATGTTCCTTTGCCTTCGTGGTTTCGACGAGACGCTCCATCTGTAGTTTCAATGAACGTTGCATGTCGGCAAAGGCATTGTTAAGACGGCTGATTTCGTCCGTAGATTTCATATCCGGCAGGGGTGTGTCGAGGTCGCCGCCCGATATGAGTTCGGCAGTCCCTGTCAGTTTTTCCAGCGGCCGCATTGAATATATTACCACCAAACGGATCAGTAGCGCCAGTATCAGCAGACCTGTTATCAGCAGGCTTACGGCCTTGAAAGTTACAAGGTCAAGATTCGACATAATTGAACTGTACGGTATTACGCTGCATATTATCCAGTCGGTATCGCGGATATGGCGTAAAACCAACAGCCGGTCTTCTCCATCACGTTTTATGCGGAATGTGTTGTCATCGGTTCCGCTTTTTTCTTTTTCATTTTCAATATAACTCACCGTACGCCAGAAACGGTCGGTGGCGAAGGTATTGTTTTCGGCTGACAGAATTTTACTCTTGTCGGGATAGGTGATGAAGATCTTGTTTTTGTCGATAATGAACGCAAACCCGTTCCCGGGTGGTTTCAGACGGTCAATTTCGCTTGTAAGGTCGCTGACGGAGACGTCAGCGGTCAGAACTGCTATTACTTGGTTCGATTTATTTTTCAGCGGATAGGAGTACGTCACCATCAGCTGATTGCCGGCACCCTTGTCGAAATATGGTTTTGACCATACCGGTTTGCCGCTGCTGACGGCATCTGCGTACCAAGGCATTTGAGTGTAGTTGTAGATGCTGTCGCCAAGGTGTTTGGCTTGCCATTGTCCGTTGGCGTCGCGACTGACATATTCCATCACCAGGCCGTGGCCAAGTTGCGGCAAAGCCTCAGGAACCACAGCGATGCAGCCTCCCATAATGAGGGAATCAGACCTGACAATCCTGTCAACGAAAGGGAGAATCTTGGATTTATTGTCCAAAGCCTCGACAGCATCGGATGCTGACATCGATATGATTCCTTTTATGTTGTCTAAATCTTCTTTCACCTTGTCGGCGAAATTCTCCATGCTGAGCGAAACGTACAGTGTGACAAGACGTTCCTCTCGTTGTGCTCCGAAGTGCGCGAAGACGCCTGCTATGGAGGCAAATATAGCAAGAGCGGCAAACAATAGGTAAAGGCTCAGTCTGTTGGTCAGAGACATCCGTCGATTCAGTCTTTGATAGTGAAGAGCTTGCTGAAACCGGTAATGGAGAATATGTTGCGGATCTCCTTGTTGACACCTTCAAGCACAAGCGTGCCTTTATTGGCCTTGATTTCCTTCAGAAGTCCCAGAAAGATTCGCAGTCCGGAACTGCTGATGTATTCCAGCGCGCTGCAGTCAATTACGTTGTCGTTGGAAGCGTTGGCACGCATCGGCGACAACGCATGTTCACATTCCTGAGCGCACAGTGTGTCGAGACGTCCTTGCAATTTGGCAACCATCTTGCCTTCGTTTTTGCTGATTGTTATNNCCATAATGCTGAATAATTTCAGTTTATAAGATTGTTTAAGTCTGTCCAATGCAAATTTACATAAATATTCCGATATTCCATCATAATTTTCAGAAATGAAGCCGGAACAAAACATTTCAGGCTGTAACCTTCCGAAGAGATTACAGCCTGAAATATTATTATTATTTGATTGATTATCAGTTTTCCAAAGCGCTTTGTGCTGCCGCAACGCGGGCGATGGGCACACGGAAAGGTGAGCAGCTGACGTAGTTCATGCCGAGACCTGCGCAGAATTTGACTGATGAAGGTTCACCTCCATGCTCGCCACAGATTCCCACTTTGAGTTCCGGCTTAGTGCTACGGCCTTTCTTGACTCCCATTTCTACGAGCTGGCCTACACCCTCCTGATCCAGAACCTCGAACGGGTCAACCTTGAGGATACCGACCTCTTTGTAGTGCTTGAGGAACTTCGGAGCATCGTCGCGTGAATAACCGAAGGTCATCTGCG
>DAAV01000053.1:2407-10061 GCA_001701295.1 Bacteroidales bacterium H10 | reverse complement strand
GTAACCGAAGCCGCTATGGAAAGCACGGCGGTCTACTGGGTGCCGGTGTGGAACGAGCTTTGCGACTCGATGGAACTCAAGCTTGTAAACCCGTACTTCATCAAGCAGCTCCCCGGTCGCAAGAGTGATGTCAGGGATGCGCAATGGATAGCCGAGTGTCTGCTTAAGAACCTCATAAGAGGCAGCTTTGTGCCCGAGCGGATAGTTCAGGACATGCGCAAGCTCAACCGCCGCATATTCGATCTCCAGGAGGACATCACCTACTATACCAACAAACTTGACGCGGCTCTGCAGAGATGTGGCTTTCGCTTGAGCAACTATGTCTGCAAGATCACCGGCAAAAGTTACCGCAAGGCCGTTGCCTCAATTGCAGAGGGGAGGGCAGATCCGGAAACAATCCTTAAATGTATCCACGGTCGTGTCATAAACAAGCATGGACGGGATACATTGCTTGCCGCCGTCACCGCGTCGTTCTCAGAAACAGACATAACGGTGATCAGACAGTACTGGGAACTGATTGCCGTGTATCTACGTCAGTCAGAGGAATGCCAGTCAAAGCTGACAACATTATGCGAGAGAAATTTCCCCACCGAATACAAACGGCTTCAGACCATCCCCGGTGTCAAGGAACGCGCCGCCACAGCCATAATTGCGGAGACCGGAGTGGACATGAAGATGTTTGCCACAGCAGCTGCGCTTGTGGGATGGTGCGGACTCAAGCCCAGGAACGATGTCAGCAACGGACGCTACAAAAGCCGAAAAATCACACATGGCAACAAATACCTGCGTCATATACTCATCGAGATATCATGGACCGCGTCAAGGACGCGGAACTGCTTTTTCTCCAACTTCAGTTATATACAGGTCACTCAGAAACACAAGAGCAAAATGAAGATACAGGTGGCAATCGCCCGTAAAATACTCGTCGCAGTGTGGCACATGCTTTCCAAAGGAGAGGACTTCATCGACATATATCTCAAACGCCTTGGGCAACAACGACTGATGGAGGAAAATCTCAAATCACTTGAATCGAAAATGGCCTGACGGCCATTCGACATACCTTCTGGTGCAATGTAATTAACTTTGTGGTGCATCGCAGCCCGGTCCGCAAATTTGCAAAGACATCGGAAGGAGTTGAACACCGGCATAAGCAAACCAAGCTTGTAGAGGAAAGTAACAACATTATAACAAATTACACAAGAGCCTGACTGTTAAAGGCATCTAAATTAGTTATCCGGGTTTGGGATGGTTATGACGTTCATCTCGCAGCGGCGGCAGTCGAAATCGAGACGGAATGTGTGAGGGCCTGTCGATATGGTGAGAGGGGCCGCATAGCGTGCGCGACGGGACTGATGTACAGAGGGGTCTTTAAGACAGCATCCTAATTCCCGGCGCAGGCAATAGCGTGTAGTCATGACAACGGTTTCTCCAGCCGGCCTCTCGACCTCTATCGCCGGAATGATTTTTTTCACCCCGTGCTCTTCGTAGAACTTTCGCGATAAAGGATTAGCGACATTATCGCGCGCGTCCAGTTCATCGCCCGGGTACGGCACAGCCGTTTCAGGTCGCCTGTAATCATACGGATATGTAGTAAGATTGGCATTGTCAAGAGCCTCTACAAGACGTCTGCGCAACGCGGTCAGTTGAGAGGCAGGAATAAAAGTACTGCAATCAAGATGATTCTCAAATTTGCCGAGCCGATAAGCAGTGCCTCCCAATTTGGCGAAAACAGGACGCGGATCCATAGGTTTTCGGGCAGGGGATTTTTCCACATCCAATGCCAGACGCACTTTCACTCCCCTTTCATCTTCCGCAGAGATCCCATTCTCGTCAATAGAGATATCCACACTGACAGTACGCACGGCCGTGTCCCGCGACATAAGATTCTGCCAACGACGGTCAAGTGTACGATGTATTTCCGCACCTTTCGGAAGCCGGAAAGGTCTTGATCCTATTATCCGGCCATTCTCGACACGGTTTACGCCGACTCCTTCATATTCGCCGGCAGCATTGAAAAAACTGATACCGTCACCATTATTCAACTGTTCAGGATCATGTATGATCTCTCCCATCGATTTGGGCGTTCGGAGAGAAGCCATCGAGTTTTTTTTTCTACCTCCGAGGAAATATTCTGTAAATCCCCGGTTGAAACTCTTAGACAGATCGGGAGTAAATGCAATCTCCGACGCTCCGAACGACGAACGTCTGAATCTGTCGGGATAACGGGCGATCACACTGTCTATAGCCTTACGATAGGCAGCAGTCACATTTTTTACATAATCGGCATCCTTTAGGCGTCCCTCGATCTTGAACGATGACACTCCGGCCAGAATAAGTTCCTCAATGCGTCCGGAAGCGTTGAAATCGCGTAAGGAAAGAAGATATTTGTCTTTCTCCACCACTTCCCCGCGACCGTTACGCAATGCATATGGAAGCCGACACATCTGCGCGCACTCACCCCGATTGGCCGAACGCCCCAGCGACATCTGGCTGGCGCCGCACCTGCCTGAATAACTGACACACAACGCTCCATGCACAAAACATTCCAACGGCACCGTTACCCTCGATGCGATCTCTCTGATCTCATCAAGCGACAATTCACGCGCAAGGACTATCTGCGAGAATCCTACATCCTGCAGAAACCTGGCTTTATCAGGAGTCCGCGTATCACACTGCGTGCTTGCATGAAGCGCCAGAGGCGGAAGATTCAATCTCAGAAGTGACATATCCTGCACAATAAGCGCATCTACTCCGGCATCATAAAGTTCGCGGCACAGCTTTTCGACAGAATTCAGTTCGTGACCATACACAAGCGTATTGACCGTGACGTAGACACGGGCACGGTAGCGATGTGCGAAACTTACAACCTCGCGTATATCATCAATCGAATTGGAAGCCTTTTTACGCGCTCCATGACTCGGACCGCCCATATAGACAGCGTCAGCTCCATGCAGAATCGCCTGGACAGCCACATTCCTGTCGGCTGCCGGGGCAAGAAGTTCAAGCGGTCTCATTACTTCTTGAACATGCGGTCGATGGCGCGTTTGTCTTCACGCTCGCGTATCGACTGGCGTTTATCATACTGTTTCTTACCACGGCCGACACCGATCTGCATCTTGGCAAGTCCCCGGTCGTTTATAAACACTTTCATCGGCACAATGGTATAACCGGGATCTTCCGACGCTTTCTGAAGTTTCTGGATTTCCTTGCGGTTCAACAGTAATTTACGGTCACGACGCGCCACATGATTGTTATACGAACCATAAAAATATTCGGATATATTCATTCCTTTCACCCATACCTGGCCATTCTCGACAAGACAGTATGTGTCGACCAGCGATGCCTTTCCGTCGCGGATAGACTTGATCTCTGTACCGGTGAGCACGATGCCCGCGATATACGTGTCGGTTATCTCATAATCGAAGCGGGCACGTTTATTTCTAATATTTACCTCATTGGCTTTCATAATACAAAGATAAAACATTTATTTCACTTGACACGTTTAATTACCGAAAAAACGAATCAAAATGGAATATAACGATATAGAACTTGAGACGCATCCATGGGAACCCTACATACCTGAACACGCGAAAGTACTGGTGATGGGGACATTCCCTCCTCAGTCCAAACGCTGGGCCATGAATTTTTATTATCCCAACCGCACCAACGATTTCTGGTATATGATGGGATTGATTTTTTGCGGCGACCGAACCTCTCTGTTACGCGAAGGGTCCAAAGATTTTGATCTTGACAAAATCAAACGTCTGCTGAATGAAAAAGGTATCGCTCTTAATGACACCGGTCACAAGATCCGCCGCCTGAAAGGAAACGCATCAGACAAATTTCTCGAAATAGTCGAGCCGGTTCCGCTCGACCGACTGTTGAAAAAGATGCCGGAATGCCGTTGTATAGCCACTACAGGAGAGAAAGCCGCAGGTGTAATCGCAGATATAACCGGTACGCCCGCTCCCAAGATGGGCGAGATGGTAAAGGGACCGGACGGTTTGGAAATATGGCGTATGCCTTCCACAAGCCGCGCATATCCTCTGAAGCTTGAGAAAAAGGCTGAATATTACGCACGATTATTTAAAGCGGCAGGCATAATCAGTTAGTGGCCGGATTAAACACCGGAGCCTCTGAAGTCCTGAACAGACTGACAGCCGGAGAGTCTGGAGCCACAGCCAACGACATGGTGGGCGCATCGGCTATTATCTTGCCCGCTTCTATGACAAGCGACCGCTGGCATAGCTCCAACGCCATGTCTGTGTCGTGAGTCGCAAGGAGTATGGTATGTCTGAACTTTTTAAGTATTTCGATCAACTGTCTGCGCGCCCGTGCGTCAAGGTTGGCCGACGGTTCGTCAAGCACCAGAATATCGGGTTCCATCGAGAGTACCGACGCTATGGCTGCCGCCCTTCTTTGTCCTCCCGACAATGAAAACGCCGGTCTGTCACCAAGTCCGGACAGTCCGACGGCATCCAGTGCGCCATCCACGCGGCGCTTGACTTCCCCCTCGGGAAGACCCATATTGCGTGGACCGAATCCAACATCCTCCCCTATCGTAGGCATAAAAAGCATATCATCGGAATTCTGAAACACCATACCGACCGTCTGACGAACTATGCGGAGCGTTTTTTTAGTCACAGGAATATCCCCGATCACCACTTCTCCGCGCGTCGGCATCAGCAGGCCGTTGATCTGAAGCAGAAGTGTCGACTTTCCCGATCCGTTAAGGCCGAGCAACGCCACATGTTCTCCGAGGGTGATTCTGAAATCGATTCCACACAAGACCTCCGGTCCGCGTGCATAACTGAAATGCACATCTTTGAACTGAATATAGTGATGACTCATATCTTGACTATAAAAATTACATTATATAAAGAGGGCGGACAGGTTCACAAATCGAAGCACAACCGCCACAAAGGTCCACACTACAATAAACAGCCATGAACGGGCGTCCATCACTCTGCGTCCCGTCACAGGAACAGTCCCGTCAAACCCTCGCGCAAGCATAGCCCGGTTTATACGGGAGGCTCTGTCATAACTCCGCACCAGAAGCTGACCTACCATGCGTCCCCACATACGTAACGGATAGCTTCTGCGCCCGAATCCTCTGGACTTACGCGCACGGTCCATCCATACGGCCTCTTCTATGACCACCATCATATAGCGGTAGGTAAACTGCATCTGGGTGACAAGAATCCGCGGGCATCCCATACGGCGTAAAGAATCGCATACGTCATAGAATCCTGATGAGAGAGTCAACAACACAAGGGCCTGCACAGCGAGAATACCTCTCAATGCGATCGAGAAGAAGCTGACCCAGCCTTTGCTCACGATCACACCGCCTATTGTAAATGCCGTCTCCCGATCTATGAACGGATTGAAAATCCCGACCATGACCACAAGAGGCAGAACCCACAGTGATTTCATAAACACTCTGGCAAAGCCAATACCTGACACCTCGGACTGGACGACCGGATAAACCGCGAACCAGACAAGCCGCTCGGGCGCGGACAACGGTATGCTGAGTACGGCCACGAGATATATGACAGTCACGGCCAGCCATGCCGCGGAGCTTATATTTCCGGCTAAAGGCCGACTCAACGAATTGAGCGACAAAAGCGCGGATTCAAGCTTTGACATGACGTTTTCTGAAAATTATCGAACAGAATCCCCAGATCAGTGCCACCACAATCAATCCGCCGAGCACTCCGGCAAATGTCGAGTCATAATCAGGCATGAGGGCCGTCACCGGTGTGACGGCCGGGGCAAGTTCTGTACTACCGGTAAGTTTGGATATGGACCATTCAAGGCCATCGGGGTCGGAAGACGCCACCCAAGTGAAAGCCACTCCCATTACAATCGCAAGTCCGGCAAATACAGACAGCACCACCTTCGAGCGTTTTGTCAGTTTCTCGGATTTGCCGGAATATTCGTTTTGCACACCGGGACGATAAAGCATTTCCGGTCTGTAGGACATTACAAAACAAAGAACCACACCTGTGGCCAACCCTTCGCAAAGTCCGATAGCGAGATGGATGGGCAGCATGAACATGAGGAACTGCGATGTGGGCAAAGCCGTTATCCCGGAAAGTTCCGTTTCTCCGGTCACGAGAAGCGCACCCAGTTCAAGTCCTACAATACATGCGACTACAGATGCAGCCATTACGCGCCACTTTTTGAGTGAATTACCGGCTATAGGCCTATAGAGCAACGGATAAGCGACCANNAACCAGACAACTCATTGCGGCCATATTGATGAGATTGCATCCAAGTGCCATAAGGCCTCCATCGGCAAAAATCAGGCATTGGATTATAAGGACAGAGGCAAGCGTTATAAAAGCCGCCCACGGCCCCATCAAGGCCGCCAGCAGCACTCCCCCGATTATGTTTCCGCTCGAACCGGTGCCGGGTATCGAGAAATTTATCATCTGGGCTGCAAAAACAAAAGCGCCCATCACTCCCATAAGCGGAAGGATATCTTCCCGGTTGATACGTGAGACTTTTCTGGATGCCACTACAATAAGAGCGGCGGCGACAACACCGGCGGTAACAGCGACAGGTGCAGACACCAAAGCGTCAGCCATATGCATGATCCATAGTATTAAACTGTTAAACAATCATTCCAAACGATCTCCGAGAGTATGAATACTCTATAATAATGGAGAGATTTGCTACTTTATTAACAAATCTCTCCATATATGGTTTTAACAGTCTGAAAACCTTGGCAACTATTTAAATTCAGTCAGACACTCCCCCGCCTGTCAAAGAGCAAATTTCAGAAGGATATCGGTCAATACCCAGTTCCACAGAACAGGTATTCCGATGATAAGCATGCACAACAGTCCTGTAGTGGAATTTTCCACCTCTTCGGGAACCCGCAATATCCGGACACCTTTATATATAAGATATATTGTCCACAAAGGCAGGAAAACCAGTACCGGCTCAAGCATAGGCATAATCTGAATGAAAATCCAGAAAATGGCCAAGGAGGACATAGCGAGCATAACAAACTGCTTGCCGATATCTTTCTTTATAATATCACGCGACTTCGAAGGCAACATAAAGCCTCCTGCAAGCAAAACAGAGAAGTAACCAAAGAAAAAAGTCATGAAAGTGATCTNNGGTGATCAGGCCGTCTACCGCCCAGTCCGAAACAGACACATTTGCCTCGTAGAAAATCTTTGACACCTCCGATATGGCGGCAAGAGCAATCAGAGGATAAAAACACCGGGAGGCAAATTCCTCGGTTTTCAGACGAGCCCGTTTAAGAGCTTTCCATCCTTCCACAGGAGTGAACATGGTTTTGAAAAGCAATCTGACGGGAGATGGATTTTTCTTTTCAGACACAACCGATTCTTCTGTGGGCTGCTCTTCATCCATATCTTCATCTTCTTCCTCTTCATCTTCCTCCTCATCATCGATGCAATATTCCTCTTCCGGTCGAGGAGACAAAGAGTCCTCTATCTCATAAAGCGGTTTTTCATCATCCTCAATGGCATACAGCGGTTTATCTATATCGTTGTTGTTCATCAATAATAATTCATTTATCAGCCCTTAATATTTCAAATAATATTTCAAGCGGAAGATATTGCATGATCCCTTGTTTTCAACAGCCTGACTCAGATCATTCACCGCCTCGGAGAGGCGC
>DAAV01000053.1:0-2330 GCA_001701295.1 Bacteroidales bacterium H10 | reverse complement strand
CGCCTCCTTAATATATACGAATCAATCGTGCCGATATTGCACTTTAAGAAACTCTTTAAATTATATTATTCGCAACTATGCTGTAATATATGGTATGTTACAAAACTGATTGAGTACTCGTGGTGAACTAATTAATTGGAGAAATTGAAAATAGAATGCCCTATTTGGAAATTTTTAAGGAGCATTAGTTATATTTAATTCAATTTTTTTCTCGTTGTCGCAGTAGATTTGAGAATTTTAACGACGATTCATTGAGAAAAAATCGCTAATTTTGTAACTGAATTGGATTAAGCCAGTTCAGACATTTTGAAAAACTAAGAAGAAGCATATGCTCAATCTTGTGATTGTGAACGTAGGAAATTCATCAAGGACAAGGATTGGCATAGTGGTTCTCACGCTCATAGCGTGGGTCACTTTGTTACATCTGCCCAAAGGGTTTCCTACGACCTACAATCAAGACGTGACATAGTTGGCTCACGTTTTCACTTTCTAATTAAGCCACGGAATCAGTGACGGGAGAGTATATATGTTCAGAATAACATATTAGATGAGACAAGTTCTTACCATAATGTATATATTGTGTATGGGTGTAATGTATATGAGTGCAGAAAATGTTACTCCTGATACAATTCCCACACAGGAGCTTCGTGAAATCATTATAGAGGCATCCAATCAGGATATTTGTCCATCAGTATCTACTTATTATCCTGATGTCAAACAAAAAAATGCAGCAAATTCAGCTATTACCTTGTTGGGACTTATGTCCATCCCTCAATTAGATGTAGATATGGGAGCTTCATCCGTAAAAACTTTAGCAGGACAATCAGTAGCCATTTTTATAGATTTTAATGAATCAAATCCTCAGGAATTAGATGGCATCAAAACTCAAGATGTAAAACGTGTTGAAGTATATGATTTTCCCACCGATCCACGGTTTAAGGGAGCACACCATGTTGTCAATCTAATTATGCAAAAATACGAATATGGTGGTTATACAAAAATTGCTGGTGAAAGACAAGTTGGCGTTAATAAAACAGATGCTTCCCTTTACTCAAAATTGTCATATAAATCGATGATTTACGATTTATATGCAGATGAATCATATCTGACTGACCGACATCAGGGAACTTCTCAAACAGAAATTTTTCGATTTCCCAATCTTTTTAATGCTGGACCGCAAACAGTAGAACGTTCAACATCTTCGGAAGGCGCAAGATTTAGAACCAATATTAATAATGTGGCTGTGCGGGCACTTTATTCTACGTCTAAAATCAAATTATCAAACCGAATTAGCCTTAATTATAATCATACACCCGTTAACGATACTTATAATGCCATAAATTATGAACCGGACATAGTTAATGCTAAATCATCGACGCAACAATTATCATCGGACAACTTGACGTTGGGTTACTTTGGCGATTATTTGTTTACCATTTCATCAAGTTTGACTCTACAAACCGACCTGTCTTATACTTATGGAAACAATAAATCAAACAGTGTATATGCTTCAGGAACGGACTTTTTAATAACCAATGATGCCAAAGAAATATCGCATGATGTGCATGTAAATCCTAAACTTTCTTTCCGTCTTAACGACCATAATAATCTTATGTTATTTGGGTCCGGTGTATGGAGGCGCAACAATATCCAATACTTCGGTGATTCTCCCTCTTTTCAGAAATACGATGTACAAGCATATTTTGCAGGTCTCCACTATGATTTGATTTTTTCTAAAATTGAGGCAGGTGGAGAAATCGGTTGGGCGTGGGAAAAGAATAAAATCAGTGGATTTGATAGCAGTGATAATTTTCCACAAATAAATGTTTATGCTAATTATATGGCAGCCCCAAAACATTTATTGGCCTTTTCTTGGAACTATGGGAAGGATGTTCCTGACGCATCACAAAAAAGTCCGAATATGTTACAACAAAATGAATTGATGTGGTTTACCGGCTCTCCTTCCCTTAAAGACTATAAGTATATGAATACGAATTTGACGTACACATGGTTGCCTAATAATCGATGGCAGTTTACGGCAAACGTCGGTTTATTTAATTTTGACGATAGATGTGTAGCTATATATCTGCCTGTTGCTNNGGATGGTACCATGTTGAGAAAATATGTTAATGGAGGTAATTATCATACGTGGATGTTTGGCATTAATGCGACTGCCAAGTTCTTTTGGGAACAGTTTGGTTATAAGTTTAATGCCTCAATATTGGTTATATAGGACTTCAGGACAATATAGACATTCTATAAATAACCTCAATGGCAGAATACAGGCAACCTATTATCTCAAAAACTTTTTCTTCATGGGCTCTTATTCT
>DAAV01000001.1 GCA_001701295.1 Bacteroidales bacterium H10 | reverse complement strand
GAGCCGGTTTCAAAGCCGGAACCGAAACCTGCCCCGCAGGCCGCCCCGGCTCCCGAAGCGGAACAACCGAAAGATAAACCCGAAGAGGAGAAGCCTTTCCGCCTCGGAGGTGCCCCTCAGGGTCCGGAACTCAAGGTGCTCGGAAAGATCGACCTTTCCGCCATCAACCAGAGCACCCGTCCCAAGAAGAAAGGCAAAAACGAGCGACGCGCCGAGAACACCGACCGCAAGAAGCGCAAACGTATCGGTAAGGAGAAGGTCGACATCGACAAAGCCGCACAGCAGCCCGGATTCGGTGCCGACTCCCGCAAGAAACCGGGTGACGGCCAGAACCGTCAGGGAGGCAACGGCCAGAACGGACAGGGACGCCCCGACCGCGACCGTAACCGCAAACGCGGCGACCGCCGCCAGGCAAAGCCCGAGATCAATAACGAAGACGTGCAGAAGCAGGTAAAAGAGACTCTCGCACGCCTCACCAACAAGCAGACGAAGAAATCCGTAAAGTTCCGCAAGGAAAAGCGCGAGGAAATGCACCGTCACGAGATGGAGAACGCTGAGCGCGAGGCAGCCGAGAGCAAGATCCTCAAGATAACGGAGTTCGTGACAGCCAACGACCTCGCCAGCCTGATGGACGTGCCCGTCAACAATGTCATCGCCACCTGTATGAATCTCGGGGTGATGGTTTCCATCAACCAGCGTCTCGACGCGGAGACCATCAATATCGTCGCCGAAGAATTCGGTTTCGAGACCGAATTTGTCAGCGCCGACGTGACAGAGGCGATAGAGAATCCCGAAGACAAGGAGGAGGATCTGCTGCCGCGTCCGCCGATCGTGACCGTAATGGGTCATGTCGACCACGGTAAGACATCGCTGCTCGACTATATCCGCAAGGCCAATGTGATCGCCGGCGAGGCCGGAGGTATAACCCAGCATATCGGCGCCTACAACGTGACTCTCTCCAACGGACGCCACATCACATTCCTCGACACTCCGGGCCACGAGGCATTCACCGCCATGCGTGCCCGCGGAGCGAAAGTCACTGACCTCGCCATCATCATCGTCGCAGCCGACGACGACGTGATGCCGCAGACCATCGAGGCCATCAACCACGCTTCCGCCGCCGGCGTCCCCATGGTATTCGCCATAAACAAGATCGACAAGCCGGCCGCCAATCCCGACAAGATCAAGGAACAGCTCGCCGCTATGAACTATCTTGTGGAGGAATGGGGCGGAAAATACCAGTCGCAGGACATCTCGGCCAAGAAGGGCCTCGGAGTCGAGGAGCTCATGGAGAAAGTTCTCCTCGAGGCCGAAATGCTCGATCTCAAGGCCAACCCCAACCGTGCGGCCATCGGTTCAGTCATAGAGTCTTCGCTCGACAAAGGACGCGGCTATGTGGCCACCGTGCTCGTACAGAACGGTACACTCCGTGTCGGCGACGTAATCCTGGCCGGTACAAACTACGGCAAGGTCAAGGCCATGTTCAACGAGCGAAACCAACGCGTTAAGGAAGCCGGTCCGGCCACTCCCGTGCTCATCCTCGGTCTTAACGGCGCTCCCCAGGCCGGTGACACATTCAACGTGCTTCAGACCGAACAGGAGGCCCGCGACATAGCGTCGAAACGCGAACAGCTGCAGCGCGAGCTGAGCATGCGCACCACCAAACGCCTCGGACTCGAGGAACTCGGACGCCGCCGCGCTCTCAACGACTTCCATGAGCTCAACCTCGTGGTCAAGGGCGATGTCGACGGTTCGGTCGAGGCTCTCTCCGACTCGCTGCTCAAGCTTTCGACACCGGAGATCCAGGTCAACGTGCTCCACAAGGGTGTAGGCGCGATTTCAGAGTCCGACGTGACACTCGCCGCCGCTTCCGACGCCATCATCATCGGCTTCCAGGTGCGGCCTTCCGCTGCCGCCCGCAAGGAAGCGGAGAAAGAGGGTGTCGAGATCCGTCTCTATTCTGTCATCTACAAGGCCATCGAGGAGGTCAAGGACGCGATGGAGGGTCTTCTCTCTCCCGAGATCAAGGAAGAGATCACCGGTACGGCCGAAGTGCTCCAGACCTACAAGATCTCGAAAGTCGGCACAATCGCCGGAGCCATCGTGCGTGACGGCAAGATCAAGCGTTCGTCGAAAGTCCGCGTCATACGCGACGGCATCGTCATCTACACCGGCGAGCTCGGATCTCTCAAACGCTTCAAGGATGACGCCAAGGAAGTCATCAGCGGTTATGACTGCGGTCTTTCCGTACAGGGCTACAACGACATCCGCGAAGGCGATCTTATCGAGGCATACGAGGAGGTCGAGGTAAAGAAAACTCTTTAAATACAAATCAAAATAATGTAAAGACACGCCTGCGGCGTGTCCGCGACAGAAGACACCGCTTTGCACATTCCTCATCGCAAAGCGGTGTCTTCGCTTTTAACTACCGACTGCAATGCATTACTTTCTCAACATAGGTTCCAATCTGGGCAATGTCAGACTGAACATAAGCCGCGCCCTGCGCGCCCTCGAAGAAAAATACGGATATTTCGAGACCTCGCGCATAGTCGAGTCGCGCCCGTGGGGATTCATCTCACCCAACACTTTCGCCAACATCGCCGTAATGGTGGTGACCGACAGGTCATGCGCCGAAGTCCTCTCCGACATAAAGGAGATCGAGGGGCGCCTTAGTCCGATGCCTCACCGGGACGACCGGGGAGGCTATGTCGACCGGGTGATCGACATAGACATAATGGCTGCCGATGACACCGTAATCGATACGGAAGAACTGACTGTCCCTCACCCGCATCTCGCCGAACGGCATTTTTTCCTTGAGCCGTTCGATGAACTCGCTCCGCTCTGGCGCCATCCCGTCACCGGGCTCACATGCGCCGAAATGCTTGCCCGGCTTCCCAAGACAGAAGAAACCGACTGATATTTTGCGGATCTCGGTAAATATGTTAATTTTGCGATGGAAATATATTTCATCAACCTTCAAACACTTATAGCATGAGACACATTCTGATCTGCGCCGCCCTTGCAGCGGTGTCAGCTTCCGGATTCGCCGAGAATCCGCGGTGGTTGCGCAACACTGCGATCTCGCCCGACGGCGCGACGATCGCATTCACATGCCGTGGAGACATATTTACCGTCCTCTCGGCCGGGGGCACCGCCACCCAGCTCACATCGGGAGCCGCCTATGATACAAGCCCCGTATGGAGCCCCGACTCAAAGACGATTGTCTTCGCTTCCGACCGAGAGGGTAGCCTTGACCTGTATGCCGTCGAGGCGAAGGGAGGCACTCCACGCCGCATAACCACATCTTCGGGCAGTGAGAGCCCTTTGGCGTTTATCGACGGGAGCACCGTTATCTACCAGTCGTCGGAGGGACCTTCAAGAGAGACTTCACGTCATCCGACCCGCCTCACACGCACCTACGCGGTCGACATCACTGTCCCCGGAGCACGCCCCAGACTCTTCCTTTCACTTCCTATGGGTGCGGTCAGCGTGGCAGGTGACGGCCGCATGCTCTATCATGACAAGAAAGGCCTTGAAGACATCTACCGCAAGCATGAACGCTCGTCGGGAACATCCGATATCTGGCTCTACGACAACGGAAAATTTACAAAACTGACCTCTTTCAACGGTCATGACCTGAATCCCGTATGGGCGCCCGACGGCAAGAGCTGGTATTTCATCAGCGAGCAGAACGGCACCCTCAACGTATACGCCTCCGATGCCGCGGGCACCCAGCGCCGCCTGACATCGTTCGAGAAGCATCCCGTGCGCTCACTCACAGGCGCACGCAACGGTCTGATGGCTTTCAGCTGGGACGGTGACATCTATACGCTCCGCGACGGAGAGGAACCCCGCAAACTTGATGTGACGGTCAACGCTGACCAGTATGTGAACGATGCCGTCAAATCGTTCGAAAGCGGAAACGCCTCATATATGGCAGTGTCGCCCGACGGCAAAGAGGTGGCTTTCGTGCTTCGCGGAGAGATCTACGTGACCGATACAAAATACAAGACCACACGCCGCATCACCGACACTCCGGCACAGGAACGTGTCGTGGCATTCTCGCCCGACGGACGCACTCTCGTCTATGACTCCGAGCGCGACGGCCAGTGGCAGCTGTTCACCGCCGAGATAAAAAATCCGGCAGAAAAACGCTTCGCGTATGCCACGGAAATCGTCGAGAAACCGCTGTATAAGGGCGCCGGTGTGGCGCAGCAGCCGGCGTTCAGTCCCGACGGCAAGAAAGTGGCTTTCCTTGAAGACCGCACCACACTCCGCGTGATCGATCTGAAAACCAAAGCCGTGAACACCGCGCTCGACGGCAAATTCAATTATTCATATACTGACGGTGACATACCCTTCGAGTGGAGTCCCGACAGCCAGTGGCTTCTTATCAGCTACATCGGCACAGGCGGATGGAACAACAGTGACATAGCCGCGGTCAAGGCCGACGGATCCAAGGTGGTAGATCTGACCGAGAGCGGTTACTCCGACGGCAATCCGAAATGGGTTCTCGGCGGCCGCGCCGTCACTTATGAAACCGGCAAATACGGCATGAAGAGCCACGGCTCATGGGGCAACCAGTCCGACATCGTGCTCATGGCGCTCGACAGCGAGGCATGGGACGAGCTGAACTCCACCGAGGAGGAGGCCGAACTTCGGGAGAATGCCGAAAAAGAAAAGGCCGAAGCTGCCTCCGACGATAAGGGCAAGAAGAAAAACAAAAAAGACAAGAAAGCCGACAAGGAGACCGTGACACCTGTCGATCTCGACTTCGCCAACCGCCGTCACCGCCTGGCCCGGCTTACGGCACAAAGCGGATTCGTAGGCGACTACTGGCTCTCTCCCAAGGGAGACAAACTCTATTATACGGCTTCCGCGACTGAAGGAGGCGCCAATCTCTACGTCAGGGATCTCCGCAAGGATGAGTCCAAAATGCTTCTCAAANNCCGGATGCCAAGGGTGAGAATCTGTTCGTGATCGGCGGCTCAGGCATGCAGAAGGTGGATCTTGCCAAGGGCAGCTCCGATCCCATAGCTTTCGACGCTCCCTACGACCGCAGTTCGGCCGCTGAAAGAGAATACATATTCGACCACATGGTCCGTCAGGTCAAAGACAAGTTCTATGACGCCGACATCCACGGTATCGACTGGGACTATTACGGCAGACATTACCGTGAATTCCTGCCCTATATAAGCAACGGACAGGACTTCGCTGTGCTTCTCAGTGAGATTCTCGGCGAGCTCAACGCCTCGCACACAGGCGGCCGCTATTATCCGGCCGGCGCAACCCTGCGGACAGCGAGTCTCGGTGCGTTCTTCGACAGTGATTTCGAAGGTGACGGTCTGAAGGTCACCGAAGTCGTGGGCGGTTCGCCGCTCGGCTCCAAAAAGGCGGACGTGAAGGCCGGCGACATAATCCTGGCCATCGACGGAGAGAAGATTCTCGCCGGCAAGGATTACTATCCGCTTCTCGAAGGCAAAGCGGGGCGCAACACCCGCATTGAGATCAGGAGAGCATCCGGCAGACTCGACACAGTGACCGTCAAACCGATCAGCGAGGGCAGATTCAACACTCTGCTCTATAACCGCTGGGTAGAGCGCAACGAGGCCTATGTCGACTCTATCTCCGACGGCCGTATAGCCTATGTCCACGTCCAGGGCATGGACTCCCCGAGTTTCCGCGCGGTCTACGACCGCCTGCTGGGAAAATACCGCAACGCCGAGGCTGTCGTTGTCGACACCCGCTGGAATGGCGGCGGATGGCTTCATAACGATCTCGCCCAGCTTCTGAGCGGACGCCGCTATGTCGATTACAAGCCCCGCGGCAAGTATATCGGTTCCGACCCGTTCTCGCAGTGGACCAAACCGTCGGTCATGCTGATCAACGAAGGAAACTACAGCGACGCTCACGGTTCGCCGTTCACCTACAAGTCACTTGGCATCGGCAGACTCGTCGGCGCCCCCGTGCCCGGCACCATGACCGCCGTATGGTGGGAGACTCAGATCGATCCGAGTCTTGTA
>DAAV01000076.1:29933-60387 GCA_001701295.1 Bacteroidales bacterium H10 | reverse complement strand
GACAAGATCACCACACCCGTATATCATATGGGAACGGCTCTGCGCGACGGTCATATTCTCACGGTCGGCGGCCGTGTACTGATGGTCCTGGGCGAGGGTCAGGATCTTGCCGCGGCCCGCAAGGCCGCCTATGCCGCGGTCGGCAAAGTGGACTGTAATGGACTTTTCAACCGCAGCGATATCGGAGCCAAGGAGGCCTGAGACAAGATAAAACAACCATATCATAACATTCGAGTAACAGACAATGATAATTAGCGGAAAAGACCTTGCGAAAAAGATCAAGCAGGGCATAGCCGAGAAAGTTCCGGCTCTGGTCGAGAAATATGGACGCGCGCCTCATCTTGCCGTGATTCTGGTGGGAGAGGATCCTGCCAGCCAGTCATATGTAAAGTCAAAAGGAAAAGATGCCGAGCAGGTAGGATATAAGAGCACCACGATCCGCCTTCCTGAAGATACTCCGGAAGAAGAACTTCTCAGAATAATCGGCGATCTTAATGCGGACGATACTGTAGACGGGGTGCTTGTGCAGCTTCCCGTGCCTGCCCATATAGATGAGGATCGTGTCATCGAGGCTATCGCCCATGAGAAAGATGTCGACGGTTTCCATCCGTCGAATGTGGCCTCTCTCTGGCAGAAACGCCAGTGTGTGTATCCGTGTACGCCCAAGGGAGTGATCCGTATGCTTGAGGAAGCGGGGGTGGAGATCGAAGGCAAACGTGCTGTCGTCATAGGACGAAGCAATATCGTCGGCCTTCCGATGGCCAAAATGCTTCTTGACCGTAACGCCACTGTCACAATAGCCCATAGCCGCACCAGAAATCTTGCCGAGATAACACGAGAGGCGGATATCCTTGTCGCTGCGGTAGGCCGTCTGCGCATGGTCACTGCCGACATGGTCGCTCCCGGAGCTGTCGTGATCGATGTGGGTGTGAACCGTGATCCCGAGACCGGCAAGCTTGCCGGAGACGTCGATTATGACGCGGTCTGCGAGAAGGCTTCCGTAATAACGCCTGTGCCGGGAGGAGTAGGCCCGATGACCCGCGCGTGTCTGATGGAAAACACTCTTGAATGTTATCTGAACGCAGTAAACAAAAACAAGCAATAACCAGCATATGATTCCAAGATATTCACGTCCGGCCATGCGCGCCATCTGGACAGAAGAAAATAAATTTAACGCCTATCTCAAGGTAGAGATACTCTCTGCCGAGGCGTGGCGCGAACTCGGTGTGGTACCGGCCGAAGATATAGACAAACTGTGGTCCAAGGCCTCTTTCAATATAGACCGCATCAAGGAGATCGAAGAGCAGACGCGTCATGATATCGTGGCTTTTACCCGTGCTGTCAGCGAGACTCTCGGCGAGGAGCGCAAATGGGTGCATTACGGACTGACATCGACCGACGTGGTCGATACGGCCAACGGTTATCTTCTCAAGCAGGCCAATGATATTCTCCGTGAGGACCTTCAGAAGTTTGCGGAAATGCTTCGCAGTCAGGCTCTGAAATACAAATATACGCCCTGCATCGGACGTACGCACGGCATTCATGCCGACATCACGTCGTTTGGTCTGAAATGGGTGTTGTGGTATGCCGAGATGCAGCGCAATATAATGCGTTTCGAGGCTGCTGCCCGCGGTGTGGAAGTCGGCAAGATCTCCGGTGCGGTAGGTAATTTCGCCAATATCCCGCCTTTTGTGCAGGACTATGTGTGCGACAAACTCGGCATCGAAAGCGCTGATGTTTCGACTCAGGTCATCCAGCGCGACCGTCATGCGTATTATCTGGCGACTATCGCGCTGATAGGTGCCTCGATCGAGCAGATGGCCATGGAGGTGCGCGGTCTTCAGCGCACCGAGGTCCATGAAGTTGAGGAGGCTTTCGGCAAAGGTCAGAAAGGTTCGAGTGCCATGCCCCACAAGCGTAATCCCATCGGTTCGGAAAACATGTGCGGATGTGCCCGCGTGCTTCGCGGCTATATGGCCACTGCATACGAGAATGTGGCACTGTGGCACGAACGCGACATATCACATTCAGCCACCGAGCGTATCATACTGCCTGATGCCACCATGCTTCTCGACTATATGCTCAACCGCATGTGCAACATTCTCGGCAATCTCACGGTGTTTGAGGAAAAGATGAAGAGCAATATCTACATCACCAATGGCGTCATATTCGCGCAGCGTGTCATGAATGCCCTTATTTCCAAAGGATTTGCGAGGGAAAAAGCTTACGATACGGTCCAGCCTGTAGCAATGGCTGCGATGGCTTCCGGAATGCCTTATATAGATTTGCTCCGGGAGAATGAAGTGATAAAGGAGAACCTCACTGACGAGGAACTTGAAAGCTGCTTTACGCTTGATTATTACATGAAGAATGTGGATTACATATTCGAGCGCAACGGCATTAAGTAAACAATAGAATAAAAAATATCTTCATATGTCAGAAACACTTGTAGTGGTCGGCTCCCAATGGGGAGACGAAGGCAAAGGTAAAATCACCGACTACTTCGCGACCCGTGCAGACATGGTTGTCCGCTATCAGGGAGGCAACAATGCCGGTCATACGGTCGTGTTCGGCGGCAACAAATATTCCCTGCAGAGCATTCCGTCGGGTATCTTCAATCCGGCGACGGTCAATGTTATGGGTAACGGCATGGTCGTGAATCCCGTTTCGGTCTGCGCCGAGCTTGATAAACTTCACGACCGCGGTATCACGGACTATCAGCTGTTCATCTCCACGCGTGCGGCTATGGTCATGCCTTGGCATGCCATGCTCGACGGAGCCTATGAGGAGAAGAAAGGCAAGGATCTTATCGGCACCACAAAAAAAGGTATCGGACCTGCGTATTCCGACAAATACAGCCGTATAGGCCTGCGCATGGGTGACCTTCTCGAGCCGGATTACTTCCGCGAGCGCCTTGAGGCTGCGCTTGATGTGAAGAACATGGAACTCAAGATGCTCGGACTGGAAACTCTTGATGTCAACGAGGTCTATGGGCAATACATGAAACTTGCCGAGCGTCTCGCTCCGATGATTGTGGATACATCCCGTCTGGTCAACGACGCACTCCGCAGCGAGGACAAGCGTGTGCTTTTCGAAGGAGCACAGGGCATGATGCTCTGCATCGAGCACGGCACATATCCCTTCGTCACATCTTCCAGCCCGTCGGCATCGTCCGTCCCCGTCGGCGCCGGCATCGCCCCGCAGTGGATCCACAATGCCGTAGGAGTCGCCAAGGCATATTGTACACGGGTGGGGTCCGGTCCTTTCCCGACCGAGCTGCATGACGAGATAGGTGACGGCATACGCGAACGCGGCCATGAATACGGCACAGTTACCGGCCGTCCGCGCCGCATCGGCTGGTTTGACGCCGTTGTCGGCCGTTACACGGCTGAACTTGCCGGAATCACTCATTGGGCCGTGATGCTGCTTGACGTGCTGTCGGGTCTTGATACAATAAAGATATGTGTGGCTTATGATCTTGACGGAAAGCAGATACAGAGTCCTCCGTCGACTATCGCGTCACTGTCGCGCTGCAAGCCCGTCTATATCGAGATGCCCGGCTGGAAAGAGGATATATCCGGAATAAAGGAATTCGGTGATCTGCCCGAAAATGCCAAGGCTTATGTCCGCAAGCTTGAGGAAGTGACAGGCGTGCCTGTAGGCATGATCTCGGTAGGCCCCGACCGCGAGCAGACAATTATAGTTGATCCTGAACTGAATAAATTCTAAAACATCATATATGTCGTTTATTGAAGATAAAATAGCACAGGAAGGCATCACGTTTGATGACGTTCTGCTTGTTCCGGCATTTTCCAACGTTACTCCCGACCGTGTCACACTCGGCACCCGCTTCTCGCGCAATATCCGGCTTAACATCCCGGTCGTGTCGGCTGCCATNNGGGCCGGAAATTAGGCCGTTTCGAAAATAATCACTACATTTGCGAGCAACAAAAATCCACGTTCATTATGTCTTTTATCAATGAAAGGGTTCAGCCCGAAGGACTTACCTTCGACGATGTGCTGCTTATACCCGCCTATTCGGAAGTGTTGCCGCGAGAGGTCAATGTCCAGACTCGTTTCTCGCGAAATATCAAGCTCAACATCCCCATTGTGTCCGCCGCTATGGACACGGTTACCGAAGCGCCGCTGGCGATCGCCTTGGCACGCGAAGGCGGAATCGGCGTGATCCACAAGAATATGTCGATCGCCGCTCAGGCTGCCCAGGTGCGCAAGGTGAAACGTGCGGATTCCGGAATGATCTATGATCCCGTCACAATCACAAAAGACCAGACTGTGGCTGACGCGCTGCGCCTGATGAAGGAAAACCGCATCGGCGGTATTCCTGTCATTGATGAGGAGAGACATCTGATCGGTATTCTGACCAACCGTGACCTACGCTTCCAGAAAGATATGTCCCTTCCTGTCGGAGAAGTCATGACTTCGGAAAATCTTGTCACTACCCGCAACGCCGATCTGGCCGAAGCCGCCCAGATTCTTCTTGAGAACAAGATCGAGAAACTTCCTGTGGTTGATGACGAGAACCGTCTGGTAGGTCTTATCACCTACCGTGACATTACCAAGATAAGCGAGTTTCCCAATGCATGCAAGGACTCGAAAGGCCGTTTGCGTGTAGCCGCCGGCGTAGGTGTCACCAAAGACACACTCGAACGTGTCAAGGCCCTTGTCGAGAACGGAGTCGATGCCGTGGTAATCGATACGGCCCATGGCCATTCGGCCAATGTGGTGCGTACACTCAAGGCTGTCAAGGAAGCTTTCCCGACCATTGACGTGGTGGTGGGAAATATCGCGACTGCCGAAGCTGCCGAATTCCTTGTCGAGGCCGGCGCAGACGGCATCAAGGTCGGTATCGGTCCCGGTTCGATATGCACCACACGCATTGTGGCCGGTGTCGGTGTGCCTCAGCTCACCGCTATCTACGATGCTGCGACTGCAGCACACAAACATGGCGTGCCGGTGATAGCCGACGGTGGCCTTCGCTATTCGGGCGATGTTGTCAAGGCTCTTGCCGCCGGAGGCGACTGTGTCATGATGGGCTCCATGCTTGCCGGTGTTGAGGAATCTCCCGGCGAGACCATCATCTACAACGGACGTAAATTCAAGTCATATCGCGGCATGGGTTCGGTAGAAGCCATGCAGGCAGGTTCTAAAGACCGTTACTTCCAGGGTGAGCAGATGGACTCCAACAAGCTCGTTCCGGAAGGCATCGTGGCGCGCGTGCCCTACAAGGGTACTCTCGGCGAGACTGTATATCAGCTTATAGGCGGTCTTCGCTCCGGTATGGGTTATTGCGGCGCTCCCGATATCGAGACTCTGCACAATGCCAAATTCGTGCGCATAACCTCGGCCGGTGTCAAAGAGAATCATCCCCATGATGTGACCATCACTAAAGAGGCTCCAAATTATTCACCCGGCAATTAACCGAGTATACAGACATGGAAAAAATTCTTATTATAGATTTCGGATCGCAGTACACGCAGCTTATCGCACGCAGAGTGCGTGAACTGAACGTATATTGCGAGATCCATCCGTTCAATCATCTTCCGGAGATCGACGACTCGGTCTGCGGTGTGATATTGTCGGGAAGTCCCGCTTCAGTGCGCGATGACAATTCTCCGCGTCTGGATCTGAGCGGCATCAAAGGCAGGCTTCCTCTGCTCGGCGTATGTTATGGCGCCCAGCTGCTGGCTCAGGAGTTCGGAGGAGAGGTCAATGGCGCTCCCAGCCGTGAATACGGTCGCGCCATGCTTACTGTAGTCGCTCCGGAAGATCCTCTGATGAAGGACCTTCCCTCTCCGACGCAGGTGTGGATGTCGCATGGAGACACAATCACTTCCGTGCCGGCGAATTATGAGATCATCGGCTCGACAGATAATGTGCGTGTGGCCGCTTACCATATCGGCGGCGAAATGACGTGGGGCATACAGTTCCATCCCGAGGTGTTCCATTCGACCGACGGCCCAGTTTTGCTCCGCAATTTTGTCATCGGCATATGCGGATGTTCGGGCACATGGAGTCCGGCTTCCTTTATCGATTCTACCGTTGCCGAACTCAGAGAAAAACTTGGAAACGACAAGGTTATTCTCGGACTTTCAGGCGGTGTGGACTCGACTGTGGCGGCAGTGCTTCTCAACAAGGCTATCGGTTCAAACCTTTACTGTATATTTGTCAACAACGGATTGCTCCGTGCCAACGAATTCGACGATGTGCTTGCACAGTATAAGGGTATGGGCCTGAACGTACGGGGAGTTGACGCCTCCGAACGTTTCTACGCCGATCTCAAGGGTGTCACCGATCCGGAACAGAAAAGAAAGATCATCGGCCGTGACTTTGTCGAGGTTTTCAATGAGGAAGCCAAGAAAGTCGAGGGCGCCAGCTGGCTCGGACAGGGTACCATCTATCCCGATGTCATCGAGAGCTGTTCGGTCAAAGGTCCGTCTGCCACTATCAAATCGCATCATAATGTCGGAGGTCTTCCCAAAGAGATGAATCTCAAGATTGTCGAGCCGCTCAGACTTCTTTTCAAAGATGAGGTGCGACGCGTAGGCAAGGCCCTCGGCATCGACGCCGCCCTGTTGGGCCGTCATCCCTTCCCGGGTCCTGGTCTCGGCATCAGGATACTTGGCGAGGTTACCGGCGAGAAGGTACGGGTGCTTCAGGCTGCCGACAAGATATTTATCGACAACCTGCGTGAATCAGGATGGTACGATAAAGTATGGCAGGCCGGCGTGATGTTGCTCCCTGTGCAGAGCGTGGGCGTGATGGGTGATGAACGCACATATGAAAGTTGCTGCGCCCTGCGTGCGGTCATCTCCACCGACGGTATGACGGCAGACTGGGTTCACCTGCCGTATGAACTTCTTGCAAAAGTAAGCAATGAGATCATAAACAAGGTCCGCGGCATAAACCGCGTAGTCTACGACATCTCCTCCAAGCCGCCGGCAACGATCGAGTGGGAATAATTTACCCACCCTGACGCTCAGAATAAATTTTATTTTATCTAATATAAATCAGCCACTTAGCAAGTAAACCACTGAACGCTAAGTGGTTGTTTTTTCAACCAGAATCCCGAAATTGTACCCTAAAATTGTACCCCAGACTTGCATGACACAATTATTTTGAGTAATTTAGCCTGTGAATAACTCAGCATATAGAACATGGCAAAGAAAAATATAAAATTGAATTACGCTCTCAAAAGTGAAGCAGACAAGACACAGCCTGCATTACTATATGTCATGTTTACGCTTGGAGGCAAGCGTAAGAAAATCAGTTTAGGTTACAAGATCGTACCTGAATACTGGGACACTGATTCTAACAGAGTGCTTATATCCTCAAAGCAGACGCAATTACAACAGCGAGAAATGAAGCGTATAAACAGATTCTTAAACCAATTTGAGAAATACGTGTCAACTATGATTGATGCCAATTATCTTGCAGATTACGAAATGCAGATAGAACAAGCTGGCACAGTCGAAAAATATGGTATCGTTGCCCGACTCAAGCAAACTATTGATAAAATCAAAGGAGTAGAAACAGAGGAAGAAGAAAAGAAAAATATTACCCCACTGGAATACTTTCATAAGGTAGTAGATGAGATGCCAAAGAAAGTAATCAGAAGAACCAGTAAGATTATTGAAGATAAGACGGTAGGACACCATAAAATCGTGCTGAAACGATTTGAAAGGTTTATCGCTTACAAACATTGGGTAGCCTCATCATTCTCAATTTTCAACAAGAATTTTGAAAGTGATATGGAACAGTGGATGTTAGGTGTTGAAGAATATTCAGCAAATACAGTAGCTGCAACATTTTCAGTAATGAAGATATGGTTGAAGCAGGCAGAAGAAGAAGGTCTGATTACTGATAAATCTTTTCATACATGGAAATCAAAAGGAACAGACGTACAACACATATATTTGAATGAAGAAGAACTGAAGGCTATATATAACCTCAACTTTGAGGAAATACTAAAACTCCACCCAAATGCCAAATATGAGGAAACAAGAGATATTTTCATATTGGCAGCTCATATTGGTATCAGATACGGGGATCTTTCTTCATTGAATAAATCCAACTGGGATTTAACAAATAGAACTGTTGAGGTACACACTCATAAGACTGGCGCAACTGTATTAGTCCCTCTTACCTCTACTGTAATTGAAATCTACAAGAAGTATAAAGGTAAGTTTCCTATTCCAAGAGAAAAGGGCAAATTCAATGCTCAGCTTCAAAAAATAGGCAAACTGGCAGGAATAGACCAAACTATCTACGTTAAAAAGAATGTTGGTGGCAAGATTGTGATTGAAGAAAAGAAAAAGTATGAACTAATCAGTAGCCACACGGCACGACGATCATTTGCTACAAACCTATATTTGCGCTGTAAGGATGCTCGTATGGTGATGAACTTTACTGGACACACAACTGAAGAAAATTTCCGAAAATATATCTGCATTTCAAAAACAGAGATGGCTGAAATGGCAAGAGAATATTTCAAGTAGAGATGGCGTGATTACAATTCTTAACATTAAAAATTTTCCAATCTCGCCAAAGTTTCGTAATTTCGTATAGCAGTATAAGGAGTGAACTGCCTCCCACGTTGGGAGAGACGTGCCTATTATATAGGTAACACCAGGCGTTCATACTTGACGATGGTCTAACTCCACAAGATAAAAGTATGATATTAAAGACTTTTGACCTTGCGAATTCTACGGTAAAATTCGTTTTCCTTTCACTTAATCGTAACGTAACCATCAACAAGACCCTTCGTGCATCCATTGCCAAACGTGGGGTGCTATCACCTATTACGGTTATTCCAGTTGAGGAACTGGATGATGACGTAAAACTGGCAGACCCTATCACAAAATGTCCTATTTCAAAATCTGAGGCAACTGGGTGTTATGCTATCATAGAGGGGCAACATCGTTATAGTGAACTGTCTTACCTCATCTCATTAAAAACAAAGGGTAAAATCTCAGAGGATATCAACACGACCTTAAACTGCCTGATTGTAAGCAGTGAAGAAGTTGGGAATGTCAATGAATATATCATTGAGATTAACAGTTGCTCAAAGAACTGGAAATCGGGAGATTATATTGAAAATGCGACTGAACAGATGGATGAAGATTTGCTGATAAAGACTGTAACCAAGTTCAAGTTGCATGGGTTTTCTATCAGCACTATCAGCAGATTTATATGTTTCGATCCCAAGGCCATAACGAACAAGTCACTGGCAGACTACACCAATAGCAATGGTAAGGTTAAGTTTCGTAATGCAGACCCTATCAGAGCGATTAAACTATACAAGTCGTTGAGGTGGATGGGATTCACTGACAGTTTCATTAAGAAGCGTTATCTGATAGATTTTATAATCCATAAGTATAAGGTAAATAATAACTTAAATCCAATTATGGCAAGAGTCGGGAAGCTGACCCATGCGGGCGAGCTATCAGCCATGCGAGAAAAAGATTGCGATATTGCGATTGAAATTGAAAGGGTGATAGAAACTGATTTTGCTAAATTTGTTAAAGAAAATGCTCTTTCGCATGATGATATTGCCAAAAGAGAGTTGCAAGATTGTTTTGTAAATTATGATAAGGACGATATTTGCGAATTTCTTGAATGTGAGGAGGATGTTTATAACAATTACTATTCCAGTAGTTTAAAATCAGCATAGACTGATTGCACTGGCTCTATCATTGCTGTAGCAAAATACTTTCAGTATTATTTTTTGCGGGTGTTAACCATTTAACATCCACGCTCTCAGTGTACTCAGTTCAACGTATCCACGCTTACAGAACATACTGATAGTAGGGTTGATAAGATTATACCGTATGCCATACAAGTCTCAAAAATTTCTGGAATTTTGAAAAACAACCTACTAAGTCATCTGTACTTTTTGAACTTATTGATATTTATAGTATATATGTAAATAAAACTATAAATAATTGAAATTATGAATAATTACAAAAGACAGTACAGAGAATTAGACNNACAAAGCAGAAAATCAGTCAAAAACTGAAAAACAGAAGCAAGAGTATGACGCATAAGGAAAATATCTCGAATGGAATGCGAAAGTACTGGCAAGGGGTACAACATAGGCCAAATGACTTAAAATAAAAAGTTTAACTTAATTTGAAATTGGAATGAACGAAATACCTTTTACAAGATTACCCACGAAGTTAATTTACGCTTTGGATAGTGATTTATTGAAAATGCTAGCTGTACTCATACAGCAGGAAAGTTACTGGATAGAACATAAGAAAATTGGGGATGATGGATGTTTCTATAAGCCCATCAAAGAGTTTGCAGATAGTTTCAGAAAGAAAAATTTGCAGGATGTTCGATTGATATTACAAACCTTACAAGCAGCAGGATTCATACATATTATATCCAGTAAGGGAGGTAAGCAGGCAAATTATTATCGTATCTGTTGGGATAAGATAGCTACTTACAATGATATGAAAATACCTCAACTCATACAATCTCCAATGATAAGAACTGCGAAAAGAACCAGCAAAAAGAAGATTGAAGATAGTACAATATCGTATCAGCAGAAAGAAAATGATAGTACAGTATCGTACCATCAAGATAGCGAGTTGATAGTACAAGACTGTACCACAACTATAGATAACATTATAAATAAAAATAACAATATTACTATAGACAACAGCGTAATAACGAAATCTCCATTGTATGATGAGTATAAGAAACGAATTGAAGAACTGTTAGCAGATTACCAACAAGAGTCAGATTATATCGTTACACTGGATAAACTCTCCAACATTGAAGGTATATTAGAACTGGCACAGAAACACATTCCAATGTCAGAAATTGAAGATTATAACGNNACAAAGCATCAACAATGCACGATCGGGCAGGTTGGAATATTACATTAGATAAAATCACAAAGGAAATGATGGAGAAATACCACACTACCAATATACACAATGTAAAATCCCCACTAAACTCCCAACAATTCAAGTGTGTAGTTAACGATTTACTGGATAAAGCAGATTGTTATATAGATAGCGAACACTGGGGAGAACTGGCAGATAATGTAGAGAAATGGATAACTCACCAATGGGAAAGAGATATTATCAGTTATGACCTCCAACAAGAGACAATAGATAAAGTATATACCAAACTGGCAAGTTAATCTATTTGTTTCTTTCGGCCTCTACCTCCACTTTTTGATAACAACAAACCTTTGCGAATCGTACATTTACTATTCGTATAAGGTTTTTCGCTAGATAAACCATAATTGCGTAATGCTCCATAAGAAATACCCAGTTGTTGAGGTGTAAAGTATTCATACATATTGGCAATACTACCAAAATAATGATGCTCTCCACCTATTTCCAAGTGAATAACAGTTCGTTCTACCTTTTCTATTGTTGAGGTTGGTGGCATGATATATTGAGTTATAGTGCAAAGTTAGCCACAAAATTACAGATACCAAATAAGTGTCATCAATTTAAGAATTAAAAGACATTAATTTAAGAATCTTTAGCTGTTTGTAATTGCAGGTATTAAATATTTGTCATACATTTGCATTGTCAAACAGAAACAAGAACTTTTAAACAGACACAGATATGATAAACGCTATCGTCATCAATAATACAACTGCCAAAAGAGCCACTGTAATAGCTACACGTACTCAGTCCGATGAAATGGGAGTAATGAAAGCTATGTTGATTGATACTCTCAAAGTGAAACTGGCAAATGGAATAGCACATTTCATTTTCATGAAAAAAGATGGCTCTTTTCGTGAGGCTTGGGGCACGACTCAAAACAATATAGCCAAAGCTAAAACCAATGGCAGAGGTGTGAGCAGGGAAGCATATAAGACAACTGCATATTTTGATGTTGAGGTGGGCGAATGGAGAAGTTTTCGTTGGGAAAACTTAGTACAGGTATTCTGAATTTGAAAAGAGGGGGGTAAACCTGCCTCCCTCAAATATTCACAAATTCATAGTTTTGAATATAATCTTAAAATCAACATCTTATCAGAGATATAACAACAATATCATTCATNNCACTCACATTAAAAATCCACGAAAATGAGCATACTGAACTCACATACCACAGCTGATTATCTTGAATGGAATGTAATGTTAAACCTCATCCGTAAATTATATAGAGATGGTGATTATAGAATGTCATTGTTCATTGGTGCAGGTTGTTTCTTTGGTTTGCGTGTTTCAGACCTCAGAAAACTCACATGGGGTATGTTATTGGATGATGATAAGTTTGTTATCAATGAGCAGAAAACGAGTAAGAGGCGTGTAGTTAAAATCAATGCAGATTTTCAGAAGCACATAAAGCAGTGTTATGAGGCTCTTAAAATTCAAAATATGGATGAGGCTTGTTTTCTATCCCGCAAAAATATGGTCATGTCAACTCAACGCATCAACATAAGACTGAAAGAGGTTAAAAAGAAATACAATATCAAGATTGATAATTTCTCTTGCCACTCGTTGAGGAAAGCATTTGGCCGAAAAGTATTTGAGAGTAGTGGAGAAAACGCACAGATGGCATTGGTAAAATTGTCTGAATTATTTAATCATTCCAGCGTTGCTATCACTAAAATCTATCTTGGACTACGAGAAAAAGAGTTACTTGAGACCTACGATTTATTGGATTTTTAAGTAGCAGCTATTAAATAATCGCCATAATAAGAGCGTATTTCCAAAGAAAATCGCTATCTTTGCAGTCGCANNCGAGCAGACATATTGAGGAAGCGTTTTCGCATCGTTCCATTGCTGAAACCTAGGAAATTTCACAATGATATGAGGAATGATGGTGGAAGTACGCTCTCTTTGGCTTGTAATATCTCATCATGATATACAGTCAAAGTGGAGTTGCTATCACTTATTCTTATATCATGGGAATCCTAGGCCCACAGCAATGAATGAGTGGAAAGTGGCTCCACTTCTTTAATGGGTCTTAACCAATCAACAACACTTTAACAGCATCGTAGAGCCATAGATGCAGAGGAAAAACCAAATGAAAAAGTATCTTTACTTTTTGTTTGTGGCTCTCTTTGCCACAATGTCATTTGCCCTTACCAGTTGTGGCGATGATGAACCCAACGACCCCACAACTGGTAAAATGGAACTCACTATTGATGGCCAAAAATATGTGTTCTCACATACGATGCCCAATGTAAATGGTGATACTTACAGTTGCCTTGTCTACAATGATGACAACGAACTCTTATTTGGCATCTGCGGTTGGGATGAGGTTGTTAAAGGGTCAGCACTGACAGAAGAAAATTTCACTCTTACATGGGATGCCGATGAAGCAATTATCGGTATGCCTACCTCCTCAACAGCTGTAAAGGTAACAGCAAAAGACAGTAAAAATGTAACTATCTCATTCAACAACGCAAAATTTGAGGACATGAGAGGTTACGAGTCTTTCACTGTAAACGGCACAATAACCCTTCCCATAAAGTAAAATCGTAATTGGTACCGGCAAGCCGTGCTTGCCGTTGCCAATTACTCAATACCACAAAGAGATGAAAAACTATATCAATGTAGCAATCATTGCCATTATTACACTTGTAGCAGTGTCATGTGGCAATAGCAAATCAGAAAAACAGACTGATTCTGTTAAAACCAATAACACAGAAGTCACAGAATCCAATCCACGTTCCTATAACTCTCCTGACTTGGCATTCTTTGACTTATACGACAATGTGAAATCGTGTGAGTTTATAGCCAATGAGAACGACTGGGACACACCTCAAAACTTTTCATTCAACGAAAAAGGCATGTGGTCTAATATGCCAAAATGGGATGAAATGGAAATCCAAATGTTTCCCGACATAAAGGGCTGTCAAAAATATGAAAGGAATAAAGACGGCTATATTATCATTCATAATGAACTTTCAGATATGGATGGATTGGCTGAACTTAAATACACGTGGGATAATGAAAAAATTTCAAGTGCTGAAAGTGATTCATTCTTAGGTAAAACTACCTATGTTTATGATGAAAAGGGATTATTACAAACCAAGCAGACTGAACAACATGATCTTGAAGGTTATGAATTTCTTTTAACTACGTACACATATTCTGATTATGAATTTGATGGTCACGACAACTGGATAAAACGGAATGTATCAAGAACTCAATATGAGATTGATGATGCAGGCAGGAAAAATTTCATTGGTGAGCATAAGTTCACCGAAAACAGAACTATAAATTATTTCTAACATGGCGTTAATCCAATGTCCCGAATGTGGCAAGACTATATCAAATCGGGCGGCATATTGTCCTGAATGTGGACATCCTATAAAAAACAATAACAAGCGTAAGATTGTAATATTCAGCATTGTTATTGCCATCATTGCAGTGATTGCAGTTGGAGCATTCTTCTTGTTAAATATTGACAATAAGCCTGCAACTACATCTGAAGAAATTCAGATACAAATCACGCCAAAATTCAGTGAGGCAATTCGCCAATATGATGAACTTACGCCTTTTAGTGAGGGTATGGCAGCAGTCAGAAAAGGCAATAAATGGGGATATATCAATCATGAGGGAACATTGGTAATTCCATGTAAATATTCTATAAAGCCAGGCAGATTTTCAGAAGGCTTAGCCTGTGTAGAAGCACCTGTAAAACCCGCAGTACAATTCATAAATAAAAGTGGGGAGATAGTCCTTAAAGGTAATTTTTATTACGGTGTGGAATTTGAAGGGTCTGCAAAAGACACTCTCCAATTACCTTGTTTTAATAATGGCGTTTGTGCCGTATGGACTTCTTATATGACTGGTAAGGAAGCACAGACATTTTTTATTGACAAAAACGGTGCTAAGGTATCTAGCGCTAATTATGCCACAGTATCTAACACAGATAATCATGGCTTAGTCAGATTTATTCAAGATGAGAAGGTCGGTTATAAGAGTCCAGATGGAACTATCCCAATTCCTGCAAAGTATTCCTATTTGAGTGATTTTAGCGATGGGGTTGCATTGGCAAAGATTAGTTCCAAAGATAATGATGGCTATTACGCTGATGACATTACTATTTATGGATATGTAGACCTCAACGGCAATTCAACATTTTCACAGCAAGATTTTGATAAGATTACCAAAATAATAGAGACAAAAACTATTGAAAGGAACAGAGAGAAAAGAGAGCGAGAAGAACAGATACAACAAGAAAACAACAATGCATCAAATCAAAATCCTTCAGGTAATGAGGCTCAGATTTTATATCAGTTACAGCAGCTTGGAGAGCGAGGTAGAATGATGATGCCGAGAATAGAAGCGTTGTATCGCAGACAACAGCAAGCACAGAGGCAAGGAATTTTATCAAATCCACAAGCTCAATATGATTTGAACGATGCCATAAACGAACTTATAGACATAAAGAATGAACAGATTCGTTTGGCAGAACAACTGGGAGACCCACAGTTGGTACAAGAATATAAAGAACAACGTTCCAAAGTATATCGAGCAAAAGACCAAATGCTATATGGTCGCTAATATTCAAATCTAGACAGAAGTGAATATTGCCATATCAGCGTAATTCACTGAAATAAGGCTACATAGCACAAATATGAGGGTCGTTGAGGTCATAAATGGCTTCAACGATTTTCATTTAGGTGTGTAGAGGCTCATTTCTGAATATTGTCAATCGCAAAAATCTTCGTATCTTTGTGGGGTTGAAAACAGTGTTTTCAGATTATTTCATTTGAAATCTCTGAAATGAAGCTAATCTTCAGAGGATTAACCTCAACCAGTTTTCTATAATTGTACCCTAAAAACGTACCCTATCAATGATGAATTTAACTTATAATATTGATAATCAACATTTCCGCATTATCGAGTGGGAATAACACGATCGGATAGGATAACGTATATTATAATGGTCATGCCTCTTTGGTGTGGCCATTTCTCGTTTAATTCATGTCTTTCATTTCGTGCGGCGGGGAGCCGGCGGTATGCACAATTTTATCCGTTTATGTCAGTTTATTGAATAGAAATGCTTATCTTTGCAGTTCATAAGCATACGACCGTGACTGTGTGGATGCGGATGTGTACATTTAAGGATGTCGCCGTCTGTCGATATTCACTGTCCGGAGAATGCTTACAGTTCATATTCTTTTATATGAAATTCGGTCATATTTTATGCGTGAGCGCTGTAACTGGTTGAGATTTTGAATGATACTATCTCGGGCAGGACTAAAGGCATTTCCCGCCGCGATTGTGACCGGCAGACAGACATGAATTAAAAACGAATTAGACCCTCATAACAAAATGAAAATTTACAAGACACTTCTCTTTATCGTGCTTTGTTCGGTTCTTGCATCATGCAAGGTCCCGAAAGATATAACATACATGCAAGGTTTTGAGAACGGACAGACAGAGACCGTCGTTCCTCCCGTGCGTATCACAGTGCAACCGGATGATAAACTTGCGATTATAGTGACTTCGAAAGATCCTGAACTCGCTGTTGCATTCAACCTCGCCATAGCGCAATACCGTATCGGTACGGGAACAAACGGTTCCACCACTGAGTCTAAGGCGGCCGCTTATACTGTCGATCCGGCCGGAAACATTGACTTTCCGCTTCTCGGCACACTTCATGTCGCAGGTCTTAACCGGTATGGGGTGGCGGAACTTATCAAGCGGGAGATTCTCTCCAGAGAACTTGTGAAAGATCCTGTGGTTACTGTCGAATATCTGAATGCCAAGATATCGGTGCTTGGAGATGTGCGTAATCCGGGTGACTATTTGATTGAACGAGACAATATGACGATTCTGCAGGCTCTTTCTGCTGCAGGAGACCTGAATATTACCGGTTTGAGAGATAACGTTCTTGTGGTTCGTGAAGAGAATGGCAAGGATGTGGCATATCGCGTCAATCTTACAGATACGAAATCTCTGATGCAGAGCCCCGCCTATTATCTCCGGCAGAACGATATAGTGTATGTAGAACCCAACAATACACGTAAACGTCAGGCTACGGAGACAGCCAACGTGTTCTATAATCCGTCGGTATGGGTGTCCGTCGCCAGTGTGCTCGCTTCTATCGCAGTCATAATCTTCCGTTAATCGCAGACTTGCATCGTTCTCTCTCCGTTATATATCAAAACAATTATGGCAAACAACAATCAGAATTCCGAAGGAAAGCGCACGGTGCGTCTTTCGGATGTGATCAAAATAACTTTACACCACTGGCCCTGGATAGTTCTGTCGGTCGTGGTGTGTGTGTCGCTTGCAACCTTCTACGTGTTGCGGAGCCAGCCGACATATAAGCGTTTCTCTCAGATTGTCATCAAGGATGACAGCGGAGGCAGTTCTCTCGGTTCGCAGCTTAGTGCTTTTGCCGGCATGGGAATGCTCGGATCAAGCACGAATATCCGCGATGAGATCAACAAGCTTCAGAGCCCGGATCTGATGGAGACGGTGGTGCGACGTCTGAATCTCGATATGAATTACAGTCTGCCGGGTAAGTTTCATGACAAAATCGTTTACGGCGACTCCCTTCCTGTGGTTGTAACTCTTTCCGATTTCACTGATGCCGATGCTGCGTCGTTCAAACTTGAAGTGGCGAAGAATGGAGACATAACTCTTTCGGATGTTGTAAGAAGCACAGAACGCAATCCGGAGCCTGTCATGTTTGATTTCGTACAGAAGGCTCCTATAAAATTTGGAATTCCTGCAAAGACACCACTCGGGCAGTTTCTCGTCACTACCGGTCCGGCATATGTTCCGGGTCAGGAATATACCGTGATGGTCGACCGTCAGCCTATCATCGCGGCTGCAAATGACTATTCCGGCAAGATCGACATACAGTTGCAGGACCAGTGGGCGAATACCATAGAATTTACTGCTGTCGACAATGATCTGCAGCGTGCCGACGACCTACTGACAAATATGGTCAAGGTCTATAATGAGAACTGGATACAGAATCAGAACGAGACTTCCAAATCCACCAACAAGTTTATCAGCGAGCGTCTTGTGGCCATTGAGCGGGATCTTAGTGGAGTCGACAGTGATATAGCGGACTATCAGTCAACCAATCTTGTGCCGGATCTTGTGCTCACCACAACGCGCTACATGCAGACAGACCAGAAGGCTGAAGAACTCGTGCTCAATCTCAACAATCGTCTGCAGGTTACAAAATTCCTGAAACAATATCTTGACAACCCGGCCAACAGAAATACTGTGCTTCCGGCAAATGTCGGCATAGAAAGTCCGGCTATCGAGAAGCAGATAGCGGAATACAACAAGCAGCTCCTGGAACGTGACCGCCTTGTCACCAATTCGTCTGAACATCACCCCCTGCTGGTGTCTATGGATTCGCAGTTGGATAACATGTATTCCGCGATAAAGACTTCTGTCAACAATGAGATATCTTCCCTGACCGAACAGCTCCGCAATGTGCGGGGAGTGAAAGGCGAGGCTACTTCCAAGATCGCCAACAGTCCTGTTCAGGCCAAGCATCTCCTGAGTGTGGAGCGCCAGCGCAAGGTGATGGAAAGTCTCTATACGTTCCTTCTCCAGAAACGTGAGGAGAACGAGCTGACACAGGTTTTCACGCCGTCAAACACGGAAGTGATAGCAAAACCGTTCGGTGATCTGATGCCGGTGTCTCCCAAGAAGAAACTGATCGTCGCGTTCGCGTTCCTGTTCGGATTCTGTCTGCCTTTCGGCGTGACATTCGTCAAGGAGGTCACCAATACCAAGGTCCGCAGCAAGAAGGAGATAGAAGAACTCTCGATACCGCTTATCGGAGAGATCCCCTGGTGGAGAGACCGCAAGGGCGACAAAGAGAGAAAAGCCGCGGGTATGGACGAGCGTATAGTGGTCGAACCGAGTAACCGTAATATTATCAATGACGCGTTCCGTGTGCTTCGTACAAATGTCAATTTCCTTACGAAGAACGACGGTGTCATCGATGGCCAGAGGAAGCGTGGTTCTGTGATCATGATGACCTCGATCGACGCGAACAACGGAAAATCGTTCGTATCGGCCAATCTTGCGGTATCGCTTGCTCTTCGTGAGAAAAAAGTGATTGTCATTGACGGCGATCTCCGTCACGGATCGACTTCCGAACTGATCGGCAGTCCGGCCAAGGGTATCAGTGACTTCCTTAGCGGGGGTGTCTCCGACTGGCGTCCGCTTGTTGTCACGGACGGTTCGATGCAGGGAGCGGATGTGTTGCCTGTGGGTCATTTCCCGCCCAATCCTACCGAACTTCTTGAAGTGGACCGCTTCAGCGAAATGGTGATCGAAATGAGCCGGGAATACGATTATGTCATCATAGACTGTCCTCCGGTAAACGCCATGGCAGACGCAAGGATCATAGAGAAAATATCCGACCGTTGCATATTTGTCGTCAGGATAGGACATCTTGAACGTGAGAATCTGCCGGAACTCGAAAAACTTTACAAAAACAAGGAATATAAGAATATGTCGGTTATTTTGAACGGTATTCAGCAGTATGGCCGCAAGAAAATTTACGGCTATTCAGACGGCTACCATTCGAACTCCGGCAAATGATGACGGGCCGATGGGCGGGGAGGGTCTGAAACGAAAGACACTCAAAGGCACTGTATGGAGCACTGTGGAGCGTTTCTCGGTGCAGTTCATACAGTTTGCCGTGATGATCGTGATGGCGCGCATCCTCACTCCGCAGGACTATGGTCTGGTGGGGATGCTTACTATTTTCATAGCTGTTTCCCAGTCGCTCGTCGACAGCGGTTTCTCGCAGGCTCTGATACGCAAGCAGGACCGGAACGAGACTGACAATTCGACAGTGTTTTTTTTCAATATCGCTGTCGGTTTCGCTCTTTATCTATTGCTGTTCGCATGCGCTCCGCTTGTCGCCGATTTTTATGATGAGCCGCTTCTCACTCCTCTCATGCGTGTGATCTCGCTGAGTGTGGTGTTCAACTCGTTTGTAGTCGTGCAGCGTGCGCTGCTGACGGTGCGGATAGATTTCAAGACTCAGGCAAAGGCTTCATTTGTCGCCGCAGTCACATCGGGAGCTGTCGGCATAACGATGGTATATACCGGTTTCGGCGTATGGTCGATTGTCTGGTTCCAGATATCCAATCTTGCCGTCAATGCCATAATGCTATGGCTTCTGTCAGGATGGAGACCGCGTTTTCTGTATTCATGGGAATCATTTCGCGAACTGTTCGGTTTCGGATCGAAACTTGCATTAAGCGGAATAATAAACACTCTTTACAATAACATATATCTTCTGGTGATCGGTAAAGTCTTCAAGGCTGCCGATCTCGGTTATTATACACGGGCGCACCAGTTTGCCGAGTTTCCATCTTCCAATCTGACGATCATAATACAGCGGGTCACTTATCCTGTATTATGCACCATGCAGGATGACGATGACCGTCTGAGTGACGTGTACAGACGATTCCTGCGCTTGTCGGCGTTTGTCATATTTCCCCTGATGATGGGTGTGGCGGCCGTCGCCCGGCCTTTCATACTGATATTTCTTAAAGAACAATGGCTCTTCGCGGCCACACTGTTGCAGATCATATGTTTCTCGATGATGTGGTATCCTATACATGCCATTAATCTCAATCTTCTGCAGGTGAAGGGAAGAAGCGACCTGTTTCTCAAACTCGAGATATGGAAGAAATGCATCGGTGTGGCAATTCTTTGTCTGACGGTGCCTTTCGGACTGATAGCTATGTGTCTGGGCGGTATTGTCGGCAATATTATCAGTCTTGTAATCAATACTTATTACACCGGAAAACTTATTGATGTCGGTTTTATCAAACAGATGCGTGACATTACGCCTTCATTCTTATATGCAGCAAGTATGGGCGCGGTGGTATGGGCGGTGATTCAGTTCGTGCCCCACGACGGCCTCAAGCTTATAGCCGGGATAGCGGCAGGTGTGACATATTATGTGCTTGTATCAAGAATGACAGGTTCGAGAGACCTTCGGGAATTGATGTCGTTCGTCAAATCGAGATAACCGAATTTTCTAAAACATTTTCTTATGGCCTCAGACAAGAAATCAGATATATCTTCGGGCAAGATGCCTGAAAAAATTACGGTGACTTCGCCGTTGTTGCCGGATCTTGAAGAATTCAATGCTTTGCTGCGGGAAATCTGGTCAAGCAAATGGATCACAAACAACGGATCGTTTCATCAGCGACTTGAAAAAGAACTTTGCGAATATCTGAAAGTTCCGTTCATAAGTCTGTTTACTAACGGCACATTGCCGCTGATCACCTCACTGCAGGCACTGCGTATCACGGGAGAGGTTATAACCACTCCCTATAGCTTTGTAGCCACCACTCATTCGCTTTGGTGGAACGGCATAAAACCGGTGTTTGTCGACATCGATCCCGCTACAGGCAATATCGATCCCGACCGCATCGAGGCGGCTATCACGCCCAAGACGACCGCCATAATGCCGGTGCATGTCTACGGGCAACCATGCGATACCGTAAGAATACAAGAAATTGCCGACAAATATGGTCTGAAAGTCATATACGATGCAGCTCATGCCTTCGGAGTAGAGGTAAACGGAGAATCCGTACTGAATGCCGGCGACATGTCGACTCTTTCATTTCATGCCACCAAGGTCTACAATACAATCGAAGGCGGTGCGCTCGTGATGCATGATGAAAAGACGAAACGCCGTATAGACCATCTCAAGAATTTCGGTTTTGTCAATGAGATAGAAGTGGTGGCGCCCGGCATCAATTCCAAGATGGATGAGATCCGCGCTGCATATGGCATACTGAATTTAAGGCAAGTTGACAAAGCTATCGAGTCCCGAAAACGAGTTGCGGAAATATACAGAGAAGCACTGGCCGGAGTGGAAGGTGTGACATTTTTCAACGATACGCCCGGAGTACGTCATAATTACAGCTATTTCCCGATCTTTATAGATGCCGAGAAATATGGCATGACACGTGATGAACTATACATGAAAATGAAGGAACACAATGTGTTGGGACGTCGTTATTTTTATCCGCTGATCTCAGAATTCACCACCTATCGGGGACTTCCTTCGGCAGCTCCGGCGAATTTGCCCAATGCCCATAAAATGGCCAATGCAGTGATCTGTCTGCCGATGTATCCGAGTCTTACGGAAGACGATACTGCAAGAGTGCTCGATCAGATTGTCAAATAAATAAAATTATAGAATGAAAATAAGCGTGAAGATCCTGCTTGTATCTTTTTTGGCGGTATGCGGCATTTTATTCGCAGTATCAATGCCACGGAAGAGCAGGAACAGATCTCTGGAGAGTGAAATACAGACTGTATTCGAGGATACGGGAATGACGGGGCTAAGCATAGCCGTAGTCAAGGATGATTCGGTGATCTACAGGAAAGTGATGGGTTACCGTACCATACCGCAGGACGGCAAGAAAGGAGACCTTCTTAAATATGATGACCTTTTTGACATCATGTCCGTTTCAAAGACATTTGTTGCGACTGCGATAATGCGTCTTGTCGAAGAGAAAAAAATGAAACTCAATGATCCGGCAGACAAATATCTTGCTTTCCCTCTGAGAAATCCGCGATATCCCGAGGTCCCGATCACTGTCAAGCAACTGCTGACACATACATCGGGTCTGAATGAGAATCATTGCTGGTGGATTCTCGATTCAATCAACCCCAACAAGTCAAAGGACTATGCTCTCGGTTATTCAGACACTTATCCGGGAGAAAAATATGATTATGTCAATACCAACTATACTGTGCTCGGAGCGGTTATAGAAGGAGCCGCCAACAAGCGTTTCAGCACAGTTATAGATGATATCATCATGAAACCTCTCGGCCTGAAAGGAAGTTTCAATCAGAATGTGCTTGATAAAGACAAATTCGTAGGGCTTTATTATAAATCCGACAAGACAGGAAAAATAGAGAACAACGACTATGTCTATCATCAGCTTGCACCTCTCAGACCGGAGAATTATGTGCTGGGCGAGACTGTGTGGCTTGAATATCCTGCGGTCGGAATGAAGATCACTGCCGATGATCTCGCAAGATATATGCGGATGCATATGAACTGGGGAGAACTGGACGGCCATAGAATCATATCTAAAAAAAGCGAGAAGCTTATACAGAAGAATTATGTCGGCGAAAACAATTACGGATTGTCTTACAGACAATACCGTGATCTGGTCAGCGGAAAGGTCCTTCATGGCCAGACAGGGGGAGGCGCCGGTATAAAGACATGCATGATTTTCGATCCTGACGAGAAGTACGGATTCGTAATTCTTAGCAGCGGTGCCGAGTCAAAATATCGTGACGGTTACGGAGATATCCATAAACCTCTTATCAAGGCCCTGTACAGGCATCTTATAGCAAATGGCGACAGATAACGTCATTATAGAGAAAAAGACCACTGCGACGTCTCCGACGTGGGATGTGATAGCGATGTGCATCGGCATGATTCTGCTGATGTTCAAGTCCAACAGAATTCTGTATGTCAGATATCTGCCGGACACTCCAGTCTATTTCCTCGCTTTTGTCTGCATATTCTGTTATGCGGCAATGAGATGGAAAGAACTGGAGCGTCTGACCATGTTCAAGGGAATATGCATCGCGCTTCTCTCGGTCATATTCATTTATGACCGTCTGATGCTTGGAGATCTGAGCATGCAGTCGATGTTGTGTATGGCCGTGACTGTATTTGCAGCCGCGGTGCTGGTTCAGGCACCGCTGGCCGATAAGAAAGTTGTCCTTAAATATTTCACGATAGCCGTGGAACTGATCCTGCTGTTGGCGCTCGCCGGATGGATACCATTCTTATGCGGTGTGGAGATGCCGCATTTTCAGGATAACAGCGAATCATATTACAAACATCAGGTATATTATCTCTTCAACACCTTCACCATGTCGAGTCCGGCTGATATCTACCGTTTTGCCGGACCTTTCCTCGAACCTGGCCATCTGGGCTCAATGTGCGTGTATCTGCTTTATATCGATCAGTTCAATCTGCGCAAGTTCGGCAACATTGTTTTGCTTCTGTCCACTCTGATGTCATTGTCTCTTGCCGCCTACGGACTGATGGTCGGGGGAGTGATACTCGTGCTCATCGATAAACGTAAATATATAGCGATGGCGGCGATGGCGGCTGTCTTTGTTCTGATCGGTGTCGGAGCGGCCTCATATCTTAACGGTGAGAATGTGCTTAATCAGGCTATTGTGTCCCGTCTTGAAGTGACGGAAGACGGCGAGATCGCTGGAAACAACCGTTATACTACTTTCTTCAAAGATACCTTCAAGAAATATCTGAAAAGTGACCGTATATGGTTTGGCGCCGGGCGCGACGCCTACTCGTCGAGAAGCGACAGCAGCGGAACTCTCATGATGGGCAATGCGGGCTACAAACGTTATTTCTATCTGCGCGGAATTGTCGGCAGCACACTTATAGTGATGTTCCTGCTGGTATATTTCTCGCGGTATATGTCGTTCAGGTCATTCGGCTTTCTGATAGTGTATGTCATTTCCAATCTTATCAGGGATTACCCTACGAAGGAGATGTGGATGTTTCTTTTTCTGATCGCTATCCCGATATTGTATTATGAGAGTGGGAGAGAAAAGGAAAAACGAAAAATCGGACATGACCCCCAACAGTAGTAGCGGAAAAATACTGCATTTGTGCATGGACCATAATTTTGTGTCCGATTCCAGGAGAGTATTTGAAAAATATTATCCCGGACTTAACATATTTGTAGTAAACACTAATACGCCGGATCTGAAAATGATCAAGGACAAGGAAGGTTTCATTTGTCTTGATCTGTATGACCGTAAAAACTATGCGGAAGTGCTGCGCCTTTGCCGTGAGAACAATATAGACCGCATTGTCCTGCACGGAATGAGAGACTACATGCTCTTCCTTTTGAGATTCCTCCGCAAGGAATGTGATTTCAGGGTATTCTGGATTGTATGGGGATATGAACTTTACGAGACGCTGGGATATGAAAAAGGATACAGACTGTTTGACAGGCCTTTTCCACTTTTTTCCAGACTCAGATACTATACGCCCAACAGCTTGTCAAGGATAATCCGGAAAGTTACCAATAACTATCGTCCCGGTCGCTTCGCGAAGATTTTCGGGATGGTGGATTATTTTTGTTTCTGGAATAAACGGGATTATGAGCTTTTAAAAAATAATTTTGATGTAAAGGCCGGGTTCCGTTTTTTTTCGTATAATGCGAACGAGACGGATTCGGAGCCGGCCGATCTTTTTGAACTGCGTGTGAGGAAGCTCGAAACCGTAATGATCAACCATCAGGCATCGGTTTTCGGCAATCATGAAAAAGTGTTTGAAAGATTGAAGGAGATAGACCGCGACAACACGCTGCAAAAGATTGTGCCTCTTTCTTACGGACATCCCATGATACGTAGCCGCGTATTGAAGTCCGGGCAAAAAAAATTTGGCCGTATGTTTCGTCCGGTGACGGATTATATGTCTCGTGACGAAGNNTTCGGACAGCGCAGACAGGAAGCCTCGGGTAATATCATACAGCTTCTGAAAAACGGGGTAAAGGTTTTTCTGAGAAATGACAATAATCTTCTCGATTATTACAGGGAGAAAGGATATCTGATATATTCTTTTGACGATGATCTCAATGATATGGAATCCCTGAAGCCCCTGACAATTGAAGAGCAGCGTCATAACCGGGAGTGTTTTATGCGCAACCGTCTGTATTATGACAGATTCATGCCACATCTTTTAGACTGACAAATTACAAAATGAAAAATATAGCGATATTCGGAGCCGGTGGATTCGGTACGGAGGTAGCGGCTATGCTGAGAATAATAAACGATATCTCACCGGAATGGAATCTTGTGGGCTTCTACGATGATACGCGCCCGAAAGGAGAGGCGGTGTCGCATTTCGGCAAGATTCTCGGCGGAATGAACGAATTGAATTCTGTAACCACTCCATTGTGTGTGGCCATATGCGTGGGAAGTCCGTCCGGAAGAAAAAAGATCATAGAACGTATAGACAATCCCCTTCTGGAGTTTCCCAATTTATTTTCGCCCGATTTTGTGGTAGAGGATCCGGAGACTTTTTCGGCAGGCATGGGAAATATTGTAAAAAGTCATTGCCGTGTGACGTGTAACGTAAATCTGGGCGACTTCAATGTACTGAACGGAACAGTGACCGTCGGACACGATTCCAGAGTCGGAAACTGTAATGTTTTTATGCCCGGAGTAAGAGGTTCCGGAAATACTGTGATAGGTGACAACAATTTGTTTGGCGCTGGCTCGTTTATAAAGCAGGGGTTGCGCATCGGACATGATGTTACCCTGTCGCCATTGTCTCCGCTGCTGACCCGTCCCAAAGACGGATGCATATACATGGGCAATCCGGCGAAGATTCTAAAATTTTAATTTTTCGAAATAATAACACGTAAATATATTAAATGGAACTACAGGAATTTATAGCGAACTTCGCGGCACAGATGGAAGACACCGATCCGGCTGAAATCAAAGCGTCCACTGCATTTCACGATCTTGACGAATGGTCATCGCTGTCTGCCCTCTCCATCATAGCGATGGTCGACGAGGAATATGATGTGACATTGCGTGGTGATGATATGAAGAATGCCTGTACGGTCGAGGACCTTTACAATACAGTCAAGTCAAAAATCTGATTGACTGATGGCGTTTTTAAAATTTAACGATATCCGTGTGGCCGGTGTGGCAGCCTGCGGACCGTCGCATGTCGAGCCTACCATATCGACAAGTACCGCATATGACCGCGAGGCTTATATGGCCACGACGGGTATCTTAGAGAAGCGCTGGTCCAACGATTTTACAGCATCCGACCTTTGTCAGGCTGCTGCAGAAAAACTTCTCGATGAACTTGGCTGGGAACGCGACAGCGTAGATGTGCTGATTTTCATATCGCAGACTCCCGACTATATTCTTCCGGCCACCTCATGCGTGCTGCATGGCAAGCTCGGACTCAGAAAAGAGTGTCTGAGTCAGGATATATCGCTCGGATGCTCCGGATGGGTATACGGCGTCACTACGGCCATGTCTCTGCTCCAGACCGGAGTGGATATGCGCCGTGCGCTTGTCCTCTCGGGAGATGCGCGTAAAGCCGCATACGAAGAACCGGACCAGCTGTTCGGTTATGCCGGGACCGCTACGGCCATAGAATACGATCCGGAGAAGAAAACTCCGGCTGTCTTCAGCGAGGTCGGTACAGACGGTACGGGTTATGACGCCATAATACGTCCGCAGGGAGGCACGAGAAATCCTATCGACGAGCACACGTTCGATCTGGTGGAGTGTGAGGACGGACGTCGCCGTCACGGCATGCAGACCCGGATGAAAGGGATGGATGTTTTTGCTTTCGGAATAACTACCGCGCCAAAATCGATCAGAAAGCTTGCGAAGACAGCGGGTTTCGACTATCAGGATTATGATTATTTCCTGTTTCATCAGGCAAACCGCAAAATGAATGAGGTGATCCGTACCAAGCTTAAATTACCCGAAGAGAAAGTGCCTTATTCGATGACATATTTCGGTAACACTTCGTCGGCTTCGATACCTCTGACACTTGTGACACAGCTTCGCGAGAAACTTACCGGCACGCATGCCCGTCTGATAGGATGTGGATTCGGAGTCGGACTTTCGTGGGGTACAATAGCCTTCGATGCCGACCATATCGTGATTCCCGCTCTTATCGAGCTTTAAGCGGGTTATTCTTAAATTATAAATCTCTGCGATTTGGACACACCGTTTTCATTATCCGGCAAAACAGTACTGGTCACCGGCGCCTCTTCCGGCATCGGTCGTGCTACCGCCATAGAGTGCTCCCGCATGGGTGCTGATATGATAATAACGGGACGCAATGAGGAGCGACTTGCCGCGACTCTGTCAGATCTTTCCGGAGAAGGACACCGCTGTCTGACATGCGATCTGACTGTTCCCGAGGAAGTCGACAGACTTGTAAATGAAGTAGGACCTGTCGACGGCCTTGTCCTATGTTCAGGCGTGGGATTTATGTTGCCTTTTCAGTTCAGCTCGACTAAAAAACTGACAGATGTGATGGAAGCCAATTTTCTGGCTCCCGTTGAATTGTTCAGGATACTGGCTAAAAAAAAGAAGCTAAATCGCGGAGCGTCTGTCGTGGCGGTGTCATCTATGGGCGGTACACGTTTCTACACTATGGGCAACGGCGCTTATGGAGCGTCGAAAGCCGCCCTTGATTCTTTTATGAAATTCGCGGCGAGGGAACTGGCTGTCAAGGATATCCGTGTGAATACGGTTCTTCCGGCCATGATCGATACTCCACTTATTCATCGAGGCGCTGTCAGCGATGAGGAACATGCCGCCGATGCCGCAACTTATCCGCTGAAGCGCTACGGGCGTCCGGAAGACGTGGCCTATGCCATCATCTATCTCCTGTCGGATGCCCCGGCGTGGATCACCGGTATGAGCATGGTGATAGACGGGGGCAAGAGTCTGGTCTGACCGGTGTTCCGTAATTTAAAATGCTTTTTAAGACGGATTGATATAGAAATGATTTTAAAAGACAAGATCTGCGTAGTGACCGGTGCCGCGCAGGGCATAGGCAGCGCAATCGTAAGGAATATGCTCGCTGAGGGAGCCGTGGTCTACGGTTGCGATCTCCGCGAAGGATCTATGGAAACTCTCGTTGCATCTGACGGGCGTTTCCATGCTTTGTATTTTGACGTTACTGACGCCCAGGGGGCAAAGGCCGCCATGATGCGGGTCAAGAAAGAGCAGGGGCGTATCGACGTTCTTGTCAACAATGCCGGAGTGGTCTTCAACAAGAAGATCGGAATGATCGTCCGCAAGGAGACCGAACTGATGTTTCTCGTCAATGTGATTGCAGTGATCGAGATGACACAGCTTGTCTCAAGGATAATGGCACGCAACGGCGGCGGTGCGATCGTAAATATAGCTTCCGTGACGGCTGTGCTCGGTTCCGCCGGACAGTCGGCTTATTCCGCGACCAAGGGTGCAGTGATCTCGTTTACAAGATCTTCGGCCAAGGAACTGGCACCGTATGGCGTCCGTGTGAACGCCGTCGCACCGGGCATCGTAAAGACTGAACGGTTCGAGGAACTTTACGAGGCATCGGGCGACAAGATCGATGTCAGGATAGGACGCATCGCTCTCGGCCGTCTGGGCACTCCCGACGATGTGGCGAGGGCATGTTCGTTTCTGGCTTCAGACAATGCATCTTATATTTCAGGTCAGGTATTGGGGGTAGACGGTTGTGCCTCTATCTGATTTTTATGAAAAACTTGACTTTTCCCGTCATAAACCGCATGTATCGGTGTCTAAAGAGTTAAAATCCGGTTTTTTGATTATTAAACGACAACATTTTTTGGTAATTAATTTTGGTTGTTGTAATTTTGGGATTCGAAATAACTAAAATGATTGATGAAACCGGGGATGAGAAGGACTGCGATACATTATGTTGTTGGATTTAGATAAATTCGAGGCCGGACGCACAGCAGCTATAGATTCAGACGGCAACGCGTTGAGTTATGGACAGATCATATCGCTGGGCGAAATGATCCGTTCTGTCGTACCGTCGCGTTCGCTTGTGTGTGTGCTGACAGAAAACAATGTCGGGGGTATAGCCTGGGTCATGGCCTCCATCCTGTCGGGTAATGTGCCCTTGATTCTGAATGCCCATACAGACCGCGATCTTCTCGACCGACTGACCGATACCTATCGGCCCCAATACATCTGCGGTCCCTCTTTCGACGCGGATAAAGGTGCGGTCCTGATGCGGGAATATGGGTATACGTTCCAAGTCACAGGAGCCGAGGCTCCGGATCTGCATCCTGATCTGAGCCATCTGCTGCCCACATCAGGCTCGACCGGAAGTCCGAAGCTCGTGCGCCATATGTATAAAAACATAGAGGCGGCCGCACTCAATATATCCACATTTTTCAGACTCACGGAAAAAGACCGTCCCTTCNNGGTGCTCCCGTTATATTACACCATGGGATTGTCAATGGTGTTCAGTCATCTGAAAGTGGGAGCGACTCTGCTCATCACTGATCTGAAGATGACGGACGCCGGTTTCTGGAAATTTCTCAGGGAACGGGAGGCCACAAGCTTCACGGGTGTGCCGTTCAGCTATGAGGTCCTTGACAAGATGCGCTTCATGCGGATGAAACTTCCGCAACTTACCCTTCTCACTCAGGGCGGCGGTAAAATGCCTGCCGAACTGAACCTGAAATTCGCGCGATATTGCCGCGACAACGGCAAACGCTGGGTCGCCACTTACGGCCAATCCGAAGGTACGGCACGTATGGCATGGCTTCCTGAGGAATATGCCATATCCAAATCGGGGAGTATCGGTATCGCCGTGCCCAACGGCAGACTGTCGCTGCGCGATTCGGAAGGCCGGGAGATCGTTGAATCTCCGGCGACCGGCGAAATGTGCTATGAAGGCGAGAACGTGACGA
>DAAV01000076.1:0-29925 GCA_001701295.1 Bacteroidales bacterium H10 | reverse complement strand
AAGAACGCAAAGGATTTCTGCCTACCGGAGATATCGCATGGCGCGATGCCGACGGCTTTTATTTCATAAAAGGACGTATGGGCCGGTTTCTGAAAATCTTCGGTAACCGTATAGGTCTCGACGAGTGCGAGCAGATATTGAAATCGGCGGTATCGTGTGAATGCGCATGCACCGGAACCGATGAGCGGCTTATGGTCTGGCTTACAGACGAGTCATACAGGGATGTCGCGGTAGAGACGCTGATCAGAGCCGTCAAGCTCCCGGCCAACGTCATAGAGACAAAAATTATTGACAGCCTCCCCAAAAACGAGGCCGGCAAAATATTATACAGCAAACTAAAATAGTAATGAGCAATCTGGATATATATAAAGGGATATTCAGCGACGTATTCGGCGTGTCTGCCGATGCGCTTGGAGATTCCTTTACAAAAGAGAATATTGATCAGTGGGATTCGGTTCATCAGCTTAGTCTTGTGTCGCTTGCCGAAGACAAGTTTGATATCATGCTTGATCCGGAGGATATACTCGGCTTCACTTCTTATGCGGGTGGTCTGGAGATAATCCGTAATCAAGGCGTGGAGATCTGATGGCCAAGTGGAGAATCAGGAATGTCCGCATTGNNTGTCCGCCTGTGTGCCCGAAAATGTCGTGGCCACAGGCGATATGGGCATAATGACTCCCGAAGAAGTCGAGACATTCGACCGGACGGTTGGCATACGCCATCGTCATATCGCGCCCGACACCGTGTGCGCGTCCGACATGTGTGAGAAAGCCGCGGACTCTCTTCTTGAACAGCTCGGCTGGGAGCGCGGATCGATTGATGTGCTGATATTCGAATCAGTGTCCGGCGATTACAGGACTCCGCCGACATCCTGTCTTCTGCAGGACCGGCTCGGGCTTCCCGATACCACATTCTGTCTCGATATGCCGATGGGGTGTTGCGGCTGTCTGTATGCCATTACGGTAGGCGGCAATATGCTGACTGCTGGAAATGTGCGCCGCGCGTTGCTCCTCATAGGCGATACGGCGCTGCGCATGGGTTCTATGAAAGACAAGAGCCGTGTTCCTCTGTTCGGGGACTGCGGCACGGCTGTCGCTCTCGAATATGATGAATCCGCGCCCGAGATTGTCGTGGACTTCCATACGTTCGGCAAAGGCTATGAGGCTCTGATGACCCCGCACGGAGGTTTTCGCCATCCGGCTACGCCGGAATCGTTTGTAGAGGAAGATTTCGGCAACGGCATTGTCCGCGCTCCGATCCACACTCTTATCAACGGCATGAATGTATTTTCTTTCGCTATCTCTAAACCTCCGCGGTCGGCTGAACAGTTTATGGTCGCCGAAGGAATTGACCGTGAAAAGGACATAGATTTTTTTCTTATACATCAGGCCAACAAGATGATAGTCGACCGGGTTGTGAAAAAACTGAAACTTCCGGTGGAGAAAGTACCCTATAATCTTGAGGAATATGGCAATCTCGGAGGCGCCTCGATACCGTCGTTGATGGTGACGCGTCTGCGCGATGAGCTGACTACCGGTCCGCACCGCCTGCTTATGTCATCGTTCGGACTCGGACTTTCCTGGGCCACTATGAGTGCCACGGTAGGCCCGGCCGTTATTCCGCCCATTCAGTATATCTGATAATGAAAAAAGTATTGGTGGCCGGAGGCGGACTGCAGGCGGTCTCGACTGCAAGATCGCTTCATGATGCGGATTACGAGGTCGGGCTATGGGCTCCGGCCTCGGACTATTCTCACAGATCCACTGCTATAAGTTTCAGATGCGATGCGCGTTATGATGACGATCCGGAGGCTCTTATAGAGTTTCTGGGGTCAAATAAAGTGGATGCGGTGCTCCCCATGAGCGACAATTATGCCGCGCTTCTCAGCAAAAATAAAATTCGTATTCTCGAGGAGAGCGGTTGTCGGGCATGTGTGCCCGATTATGATCAGCTCGCGCCTGCGGCCGACAAACTCAGTCTCATGTCCATATGTGAGACCAACGGACTGCCTCATCCCCGAACTATCGCGGCTGCAGGTCTGGCAGACCACGAGATCGGGGCACTGCGGTTTCCTGTCCTTGTGAAACCCAATCATTCTGTCGGAGCAAGGGGAATAGTAAAGGTCGCGACCCCCGATAGTCTGCGCACCGTGATCGACCGCGTGTCAGCCTCTTTCGGCGAATGTCACGTGCAGGAATATGTGGAGGGTGGCCGTCCATATTTCAATGTGATGCTTTACAGGGATGCCCGGGGGCGTTGCATAAATTATGCCATACTCGAGATCATACGTTATTATCCGCTTCAGGGAGGGTCGTCGTCGATGTGCCGTACGGTCGATATTCCTGAACTCGCGGATCTCTGCATGAGACTTCTCGATGCGATCGGGTACGTCGGGTTCGCGGATCTTGATGTATTGCAGACAGCAGATGGCGATTTCAGAATAATCGAGATCAATCCACGTGTTCCGGCGAGTCTCAGAGGGGCATATGTGTCGGGAATCAATTTCCCGGCCCTGATAGTGGCCGATGCCCTCGGAGAGAATGTTTCCGGCTATAAATATAAGCCCGGCAAGACATTGAGATATCTGGGCCTTGACCTTATGTGGTTTATAAGCAGTCCTGACAGGTTCAGGTCGCGTCCCGGATGGTTCAGGCTGTGGGGCAGAGATATCTATTATCAGGAGGGAGGATGTGCCGACTGGAGAGCCATGTTCGCATCGTTGGCCGCAAATTTCAACAAAGTCGAGTTTAAAGGAGGCCGTCTGCGCAAAAAAATACATTGACAGCATGAAGATATTGAGTTTTGACATAGAGGAATGGTATATCGAAAAGATGTTCCGCGGCGGCGAGCAGTGGAAATATGATGCCTATGACTCTATGCTCGAACGTGTTCTTGAACTTCTTGACCGTCATGGTGTCAAGGCTACGTTTTTCTGTCTCGGCGCGTTGGCGGAGCATTTTCCCGGCGTGGTGAGACGCATTGCCGCCGCAGGCCATGAGATAGGATGTCATTCGCTGGCCCACAAATGGGTCAACAAACAGACTCCCGCAGAGTTTCTCTCCGAGACACGCGATGCCGTCTCCGCTCTTCAGGACTGTTCGGGACTGCCCGTGACAAGTTACCGGGCTCCGGCGTTTTCGATCGGAGAGAAAAATATCTGGGCATTTGACGTGCTTGCGGAGTGCGGCATAAAGAATGACGCGTCTGTATTTCCCGGCACAAGAGATTTCGGCGGTTTCCCGGCTTTTGCAGGAAACGAACGTCCGTGCCGCATAAATACGGGAATAAATGAAATAAATGAATTTCCTGTGACGATGGGCCGTATTCCTTTCGTAGGACGTCCCATAGCTTACTCCGGAGGAGGATATTTCCGTCTTTTGCCGCTTTCTTTTGTAAAAGGACAGATGGACCGCACGGACTATGTGATGTGCTATTTCCACATGGCGGATCTCGTGGATTTCAAATCCCGGATGATGTCGCGTGATGAGTTCGAGCGCTATTTCAAGGTTAGGGGTTCCATGAAAAACAGGATCCTGCGGTATGTGAAATCCAACCTCGGACGCAAACGGGCGTTTGCAGGACTGTCGGGACTACTGGATATTTACAAATTCGTGTCGGTTGAAGAAGCTGCCGCAGGATTGTCTGAATTCCCCGAAATCAAATTGAATGGAGTCGTTTAACATGAATCTGTATAAATCATTTTTCAAACGCGTCATAGACATCGCGGCTTCCGGATGTGTGCTTGTCGTGCTCGCTTTGCCGCTTGCTGTCGTCACGGCATGGCTTCATTTTGCCAACAAAGGCGCCGGTGCATTTTTTACGCAGGAGCGTCCCGGACTTAACGGAAAGATCTTCAAGATTATAAAATTCAAGACAATGACAGATGAACGCGGCCGGGACGGCGAACTTCTGCCAGACGTGCGCAGATTGACAAAAGTGGGACGTTTTGTGCGTTCCACATCGATAGATGAACTTCCTCAGCTTATCAATGTCTTTAAAGGCGACATGTCTCTTATCGGTCCGCGGCCATTGTTGGTAAAATATCTTCCCTTGTATTCTCCGGAGCAGGCCCGTCGACATGAAGTGCGCCCGGGAATCACTGGCTGGGCACAGTGCCATGGCAGAAATGCCATAACATGGTGCAGGAAATTCGAATACGATGTCTGGTATGTCGATCATCTGTCGTTCATGACTGACTGCAGGATAGTCTGGTCCACACTTAAGAAAACTATCAGACGCGAGGGAATAGTAGGGGAAGGATCAGCGACCGCCGAGGCATTCAATGGCCATAACTGACATAAAATGAAAATAATCAGGTTTGTCAACAGTGTCTTCTCCTCCAATACCTATTTAGTCCATAACGACAAGGAAGGATTTATCGTCGATCCGGGCGATACCGGACGGGTGACGGATTTCTTGCGCGAATCCGGACTGACGCTCAGGGCCGTGTTGCTTACACACACACACTATGACCATATCTACGGCTTGTCTGTAATAATGGAAATGTATCCCGGGATTCCTGTCTATACATCGGAATTCGGTAAAACGGCATTGACAAGACCAGCGTGGAATTTTTCACGATACCATGATGACCCGATAAATATTGATTCTCCCATGATCAGAGCAGTAAGCGACGGAGAAGTCATAAGTCCTGTCGAAGGGTGTAGTATATCAGTCATGGAGACACCGGGACACGACATGAGTTGCTTGTGTTTCCTTATCGACGGCGGCATATTTACAGGCGATTCCTATATACCGGGAGTGAAAGTGGTCGCGACATTCCCGAAAAGTGACAGAAAAATGGCGGAAATGTGGTATCGCGAACTTGAGAATATATCGCGTGAATATCAGATATATCCCGGTCATGGTGAAATTGGGGGGAATCACTAAAAAACACTATTGTACTTTTTGCAGATAAAAGACAATATACTTTTCCACGTTAAAGAACGTTATAAAAGATGGAATAATTATCTGACATGAGAAACCGAATTTACCTGTGTCTTGCCCATATGAGCGGCAAAGAGATGGACTTTATAAAAGAAGCGTTCGACACTAACTGGGTTGTTCCCATGGGGCCGAATGTGAACGCATTTGAAGAAGACCTTGAAAAATTCGTAAATCATCGTGTAAACAAGTCTTCTCTCGGCCGTGAAGTGGTGTGTCTTAGCGCCGGTACAGCCGCAGTGCATCTCGCATTGCTCGCATGCGGTGTGGGCCCGGGCGATGATGTAATCGTGCAGTCATTCACTTTTTGCGCTTCAAGTCATCCTGTCACATATCTCGGAGCCGTACCGGTATTTGTGGATTCCGAACGCGAATCTTGGAACATGGATCCCGATCTTCTCGAGGAGGCGATACGCGACCGCATAGCCAAGACAGGTAAAACCCCCAAGGCGATCGTCCCGGTGGCCCTTTACGGGATGCCATATCAGATAGACCGTATAATGGAGATAGCGGACCGCTACGGCATTCCCGTGATAGAGGATGCGGCGGAAGGCCTGGGTTCGCGTTTCGACGGTCAGGTGCTCGGTACATTCGGACGTTACGGAGTCCTTTCGTTCAACGGCAACAAAATGATCACCACCTCTGGCGGCGGAGCTCTTATATGTCTGGATGAGAAGGCCGGTAAAGAGATATTGTTCTATGCCACTCAGGCGCGGGAGAGTTATCCCTACTATCAACATGAGCATATAGGGTATAATTACCGGATGAGTAATGTATGCGCGGGGATCGGACGCGGACAGATGACAGTGATCGACGATCACATAGCGCATCACCGTCATGTTCAGGAACTTTATTGCAGATTTCTGGCCGATGTGCCGGGAATAACAATGCATACCAATCCGTCGGATCGTTATGACTCCAATTTCTGGCTATGTGCGGCTGTGCTTGATGCCGCCCTTGAGGTCAGGGGACAGGAGAATGCGTACAGCAGCGTGATCACTGGTGCCGTGGGAGGTGCGGCCGGTGTGACACACACCGCAATGACCGCTACCACCGACTGTCAGCCCAATGCTAATGTGGAGGCTTTGCGGGTCATACTTGACGCGGCCGATATTGAGGCGCGTCCGGTCTGGAAACCGATGCACCGTCAGCCTGTCTACCGGGAGGCGCCGGCTTATTGCAACGGCGTAAGCGAGGACATATTCCACCGGGGTATCTGTCTGCCTGCGGGCCCGTATGTGACCGACGAAGACGTTCAATATATAGTGGAAGCCATTAAGTCAGCAATAGCCTGAGAAAAATATGAAGTCACCTAAAGATCTGGTCAGATGGTATTTTTCGCGTGAAGCGATGCCTTATTGGAGCATCCTTCTGGTCGATTGTTTCTTTGTGATGGTATCCGGATTTCTGGCCTATATGATCAATCATGGAGTCTCGGCAATGCTTGACGGGTTTGCTTCGCTTGCAGGGACCCTTGCGGTTTTTTTACTCTGTTTTCTTATAGGATTCCGTATTTTTCACACATATGTCGGAGTGATACGATACTCGTCGTTTTCCGATCTGACGCGTGTCACGGCAGCTGTGTTGCTTGCCGTCGCCCTTGTGATATTGCTGCAATTCGCGTTGGTGCCGTCGGGCCTTATGATGAGGTTCGGTATGCCTGACATAATATTGTTCGGACTTCTGGTCATAACATTCCTCTGGGTATCACGGGTGTGGGTGAAGACCCTTTTTGAATCGTTCATCCATCATAAGCCGCGGACTCCCGTATATATCTTCGGTGTCAAGGCGGGAGGTGTGGCGATAGCAAAAAACCTTAATTCAGCGGAAAACAGCGATTATAAAGTCGCGGGTTTTGTCACCGAGGAGCCGGATATGGAAAACCGCCGGTTGCTTGGAGTGCATGTGTGGCCTTTTGACAATAGGCTTCTGGAGCGTATGCGTGATGCCAATGTGGACACTCTGATAGTCTCCCCGCTCAAAATGAATTTCCTGCGTGAACGCCGCGAGTTTATCGAATCTCTTGCTGATGCCGGCATAAAGATACTTGTGTTTTCCGGTGCCCAGAAATGGGACTTGCATTCAGATTTCCGCGTCCGTGATCTGCGTCCCGTAGATGTCGAAGACCTGTTGCCGCGCCAGAAGATCGATGTGGATATGAAAGCCGCGGCCGATCTTCTCTCAGGCAAGACTGTCATGATAACAGGTGCGGCAGGAAGTATCGGATCAGAAATGGTGCGACAGATCGCGGCTTATCGTCCCTCCAGAATGGTGCTGATCGATCAGGCCGAGACGCCGATGCACGATGTCAGGCTCGAAATGCGAGACAGCTGGCCCGACATCCAGTCGGATACTATAGTGGCAGACATCACCGACGCGGATATGATGGAACATCTCTTCAGCGAGACGCGTCCTGACTATGTCTTTCATGCGGCGGCCTACAAGCATGTTCCGATGATGGAGGACAATCCATATGAAAGTATAATCAACAATGTCTACGGCACAAAAGTGATTGCCGACCTTGCGGTGAAACACGGCACGCGTAAATTCGTTATGGTCTCGACCGACAAGGCGGTCAATCCGACTAACGTGATGGGCTGCTCGAAGCGCATATGCGAGATATACGTCCAGTCGCTTGACAAGGCCGTAAAGGACGGCATCGTCAAAGGCCGCACACAATTTGTGACAACACGCTTCGGCAATGTGCTGGGTTCCAACGGTTCGGTCATTCCTTTGTTCCAGAAACAGATTCGCGAAGGAGGGCCTGTGACGGTGACCCATCCTGATATAATCCGGTTCTTCATGCTGATACCCGAGGCATGTAAACTCGTCATCGAGGCCGGCACTATGGGTAATGGCGGAGAGATCTATGTCTTCGATATGGGCGAGCCGGTAAAGATTGCCGACCTTGCACGGCGCATGATTCGGTTGAGCGGGGCGAAGGATGTGGAGATTGTTTTCACAGGTCTGCGCGACGGCGAGAAACTCTATGAAGAGGTTCTGAACGATCAGGAAGTCACTTTGCCCACATTCCATCCGAAAATAAAGGTTGCTAAAGTCCGTGAATATGAATTCAGCGATGTTGAGGATAAGATCGCGGATCTTGTGGCCACATGCGAGACATACGATGACATGAAGATGGTAGCACGGATGAAAAGTATCGTACCTGAATACAAGTCGCAGCATTCCCGCTACGAATGTCTCGATGTCAAATAACCATGGTTTTGTAAACTCATGAAATAACTCTTATAAATTACTCTACTTTACTTAGTTTGTCTTGAGAGGCAAACCCCCTTGCTATGGATAATGAAGAAATAAAAGACGTGTCCGTTAAGGTAAAAGTGTCGGAAGTCGTTCAAAATACGCTCCGGCATTGGCCGTGGATATTGCTCTCGGTGATAGTTTGTGTAGGTGTTGCCTTTATTTATGTGCAGAGATCAAAACCTGTATATACGCGTACCGCCAAGATTGTAATCAATGATGAGAGCAACGGAGGTTCTATTAATTCTCAACTTAGTACTTTTGCTGATATGGGCCTTGTCAGTACAAGCACTAATCAGATTGATGAGATCATAAAACTCAAGAGCATGGATGTCATCAGGGAAGTCATATCTCGTCTTAAACTCGATATGAGTTATGAAATCCCCAAAATGATAGGTTCTACTGTAGCTTATGGGCCGACATTGCCGATTATTGTCAGTCTTCCTTCGATTTCGGAGGATGATGCCGCGTCCATGCGTGTGTCGGTGTCGTCTGAAGGGATTGTGACTCTTTCCGACATGAAATGGGAAAAAGACAGACTGCCTTCTCCCGCACCGTTCAGACTTGGTCAGACTGTCAAGACCGAGATAGGGCCGCTCACGGTATCTGCGACTCCTTTCTATAAGCCGGGTGAAGACTATACTGTAATAGTGAGACATATTCCCATGATATCCGCCATTCAGGCTTACAGCAGTAAATTCAATATTCATCTTGAGGATAAACATGGCAATACTGTAGAGATCATCGCTCTTGATAACTCTACTGATCGGGCGGAAGATATCATTAATACATTGATCGATGTCTATAATGAGCGTTCTATTGAAAAGCGTAATGAGGTGTCGGTTGCGACCAACAAGTTTATAAACGATCGTCTTATAAGTCTCGAAAGAGAACTCGGCGGTGTTGATAAGGATATAGCCAACTATCAGTCAGAGCATCTTTTACCGGATGTGAAGCAGGCCGCTTCAATCTATATGCTTGATAATCAGACTGCAGACAAGCAGCTTCTGGATCTTAACAACCAATTGCAGGTAACACGCTATATGCGTCAGTATCTTGGCAACGCTTCTGGTCGTAATGAAGTTCTTCCGTCAAATTCCGGTATCGATAATGTGGCTATAGAACGGCAGATAACGGAATATAACGAGAAACTGCTTGAACGCAATCGCTATGTATCAAACTCATCGGAAAATCATCCGATGATCAAGACTCTTGATTCCGAACTTGCGTCCATGCGTGCGGCTATTGTCGATGCCATGGACAATGAGATAGCAAGTCTGACTGCGCAATTACGCAATGTGCAGGCACGAAAGGGGATGGCGCAGTCTCAGATCGCGAGCACTCCGACGCGGGCAAACTATCTTCTTGGTGTGGAACGTCAGCAGAAGGTGAAAGAGAGTCTGTATCTTTACCTGTTGCAGAAACGTGAGGAAAATGAATTGAGCAAGGCATACACTGCCAATAATACGGAAGTGATACTGAAACCTTTCGGAACCGACAAACCGGTTGCTCCGCGCAAGAAAATCATTCTTGCCGGCGCGTTTCTGTTAGGCCTTTTTATTCCATTCGGTATAAATTATCTTAAGGAATTGCTTAATACACGCATACGTGGCAAAAAAGATATCGAAGGTCTGACAATACCGCTGATAGGAGAAATTCCGGATTTCCGTGCGTCTCACAAAAAATCTTTATTCCGCCGAAATAAGCAAGATGGTGATCCGATTGTAGTCGAACCAGGAAACAGGAATATAATCAATGATGCGTTCCGTGTGTTGAGAGCGAACGTGAAGTTTATCAACGAACAGCGCAAAGCAATTTCCGATTCCGATGAAAAGGGAGTGGTCACGATGATTACTTCGTTTAATCCCGGCAGCGGCAAGTCATGCATTTCCACTAATCTTGCTGTAGCATTCGCGCTTCGTGACCAGAAGGTCATAGTTGTAGACGGAGACATGCGTCATGCTTCGACCTCCGAGATAATAGGGTCCCCCTCAAAAGGCTTGTCCGATTATCTGAGCAATCGCATCACTGACTGGNNGTCGTCTCCGATCCAAAGATGCATGGGGCCGATGTTCTCCCTGTCGGTAAATTCCCTCCCAATCCTACAGAACTTCTCGAAGGTCCAAATTTCGGTCATCTTGTCAAGGAACTCGGCAAAGTGTATGACTATGTGCTCATCGACTGTCCCCCTGTCACGGCTATGGCGGATTCGAAACTCATAGAATCGGTTGTTGACAATTGTGTGTTTGTAATTCGTGTGGGTAATTTCGAGCGGGCCTCATTGCCGGAACTTGAAAGCTATTACACCAAGAAAATGTATAAAAACATGACTCTTATTCTTAACGGTACCGGCACTACTGCTTCTTCCTACAAGTCGGTTTACAGTGACGGTTATCATTACGGAGTAGAGGCAAAAGGCCGTAAATAAAAAATTAAACAGGCAAAATCATGTCTAAAACGGCAGTTATCATTCAGGCTCGTACAGGTTCTACGCGCCTGCCCAATAAAATGGCGCTTCCTTTTGACGGAGAGCGTCCTGTTCTTGCAGTACTGCTTGGCAGAATATCATCCGCGCTGGTGGATACCGATGCGAGAATAATAGTGGCAACGACTACTGATGAAAGAGACGATCAGATAGAAGACATCGCAAGAAAAGAAGGTCTTGAAGTGTTTAGAGGAAGTGAATCGGATGTTCTTGACCGTTTTATAAGAGCCGCAGAGAGTATTGGTGCGCATAAAGTGATACGTGTCTGCGCCGATAATGTTTTTCTTGATATGGAGAATCTTAAGATTCTTTATAATTTATTGGATACCGATACATCTCATGATTATGTTTCATTCAGAAAATCGGATGGAACTCCTTCAATAAAGACACATTATGGATTCTGGACGGAAGGTGTGACACTTGATGCTCTTAAAAAGGCAGCAGGGATGACATCTGACAAATTATATCACGAACATGTGACGAATTTTATTTATACCCATCCGGATGAATTTGCGTGCAGCTTTATACAGATTGATCCGGAAGTGGAGAAACATGAGAATCTTCGTCTCACAATGGATACAGAGGACGATTATATTGTCCAGCGCGCTATCTATTCTGACGTTAAAGGTGATGAAAGAAAAATGACACCGAAATCGCTTATCGATTATCTTGAAGGACATCGTGAATATTATGAGACGATGAGCCGTACAATAATGAATAATACAAAGTAGACTGTGAAAGAAACATACATTATCGGAGAAATAGGACAGAACCATAACGGTTCGGTCGATATCGCAAATCTTATCGTGGATCTTGTTTCCCGGCCCGTCAGAGAAGAGGTTTTTGGTCTTGATCTGGCACCTATGAATGCTGTGAAACTCACCAAACGGGATTTAAATGAGGAATTATCAGCATCCCAGATGGCTCGCCCATATGATACCCCGAATTCTTTCGGCAAGACATATGGAGAGCATCGGGCTTTTCTGGAATTGTCAGATGAAGAGCATCTGGAAGTATACAGACATGCAAAGGATAAGGGTCTTGATTTTGTCGAGACTCTTTGTGCGAAAGGATGTCTGTCTTTATTGAAACTTTTTACGCCTGACCGTCTGAAAGTCGCAAGCCGCGATCTGACTAATCTACCTTTGCTTGCTGCTCCCCCCGAGACGAAAATACCGATCATACTCTCAACTGGTATGGCCGGAAAAAAGGAATTGGATGATGCTTTGGATGTAATTACCCGTTATCATGACAATATATCGATTCTGCATTGCGTGTCACAATATCCAACACATCCGGACAATCTGAACCTACGCACCATCACATATCTCAAGAAGCTTTATCCGCAGTATACTATAGGTTTTTCCGATCATACCATAGGAATCTCCGCACCGGTAGTAGCTATCGGGATGGGCGTTGAAATTATAGAGAAGCATATAACTATAGATAGACGCATGAAAGGAACCGATCAGGCCGGTTCACTTGGCCCGGATGGAGTAAACAGAATGGTCCGTGATATAAGAGTAGCGGAAAGATGGATGGGAATCGAAGATCTTTATATCGAAGAATGCGTTTCCGGTTCCAAAGTCAAACTTGAACGGTCAATCGCAACCCGTAGGGCGATAAGAAAAGGAGAAAATCTGACAATAGACGATATTCATATGTTAAGCCCGGGAGACGGATTCAAATGGGCCGATAAAGATAAAGTCATAGGACACCGCACGTTAAAGGATATTCCTGCCAATGAAGTGATTTATCCGTCATATATAGAATAATATGTGGTATGAAAGAAAGACGTGGCGGGTTATTGCCTAAACTCATTCTGACGGATATAGACGGTGTCTGGACGGACGGTGGAATGTATTACGACCAGACCGGGAATGAATGGAAAAAATTTCATACATATGACAGTGCAGGCATTCTGTTTGCACGCACTGCCGGAATTCCTACGGGAATAATCACCGGAGAAGAGACAGACATTGTTGCTCGACGTGCGCGGAAACTCAAAGTAGACTATCTTTTTCAGGGAGTTAAAGATAAGCTGAAAGTTGTAAAGAATCTATGTTCGGATCTGGGTATTGAAATCTGTGATGTCGCGTATATCGGGGACGATATCAATGACTGGCAGTTGCTGAAAGCGGCAGGATGGGCAGGAGTGCCTTGCGGAGCACCGGATTATATCATGGAACTTGCAAACGTCCCGTTGGAATGCAAGGGTGGTCAAGGATGCTTCCGTGAGTTTGTGGAAAAAATAATAGGTCGGGATAAAATAAGAGCTCTTATAGAGGAGATAGTGCTTGACAGACAATAAGTGTGATTGATCAGGAAGCAAATAAGNNAAATAAGAAGCGTATCGTCAAGAATGCGCTTGCATTGTATGTGCGGACAGCCATAGCTATGGTTGTCGCCCTCGTTGTGACAAGAATTCTGCTCAGACAACTCGGAGAAGATTATTATGGGGTTTACAACGTAGTGGCGGGAGTTGTCGTTCTCTTTTCTTTTCTCAATGCAAGTATAACTCAGGCCATTCAGCGTTTTCTTACATTTGCTTTAGGAAAAAGAGACAGAAACGAGGTGTCGTGTGTCTTTTCCACAAGCATTATAACACAGTTTATCATTATAGGTGTTCTTGTATTGCTTTGTGAGACGCTGGGCATGTGGTTTGTCAATTCCGAGATGAACATCGAGCCTTCGATGCTTCCGGCGGCCAGATGGGCGTTTCAATTGTCTATAGCGACTTTTGCCGTCAATTTCATGCGTGTTCNNTATAATAGCTTATGAGAGAATGACCTTTTTCGCATATGCCACAATAGCTGATTCTTTCCTTAAATTGGGAATTGTATATCTTCTGGCAGTCTCTCCTATGGATAAACTTGTCTTCTATTGTTTACTGTTGCTTGCGGAATCGGTAATAATGCTGTTTGTTTATAGATTTTATTGCATACATAGGTTTGATACATGTCGGTTTCATTTCATATGGAATGGCAAATTATTCCGGGAAATGCTTTATTTCTCGGGGTGGAATGTGCTTGGAAGCATATCCAATATTATAAGTCAGAAAGGTATTATTTTTCTTCTGAATGTCTTTGTTGGTCTTGTGGCGAATGCGGCCATGGGTATTGCAAATCAGGTCAATGCCGCCGTGACGCAATTTATCAATAGTTTCCAGACTTCTTTCAGACCACAGATTGTCAAAGCATATGCGCAGAATGAGGATGGATATCTGCGTTCCCTGATCTTCTCGACTTCCAAATTTTCATTTATTATCGTGTGTATCCCTGCATTGATAATAATTGTAAATATGCCTCTTATTCTTCGTATGTGGCTGTCGGAAGTGCCGGATTATACGGTGGCCTTCTGCCGTCTGATAACCGTGTGTTGTGTTATTGATGCGGTATCGGGACCATATAATTGTGCCATTCTTGCGACTGGAACTATCCGGAAATATCAGATTGCCTTGACGGTAAGCGCAGCCATAGAACTCTCGCTTTATTATTTTATGCTGAAGGGAGGTATATCGGCTGCATATGTGCTGTATGCGCGTATATTTTCACGAGGATTACTTAATATGGGAATAGGCCTTTATTATATGAAAACACTCTTGGCTTTTCCTGTAAAACTTTATTTTTCTAAAGTAATAGGTCCTGTTATTCTTTTCTTGTGTATTATTTTGCCTCTTCTTTGGGTGGGATGTGAAAGACTGGCACCGTCAACGCTGTTGTGGATATCATCTTTATATGTGTGTATATGTGGAGGGATGGTTGCTTTTTTTGTTGTTCTTAATAAAAACGAACGCGTACAACTTCGTAAAATGATATTGAGACGATGAATAGGAAAGACTGGCATTTCGTGGTATACGGTTATGAGATTGATTATTTCAATGTCATGTTTACCGATGCGGTTTTTGAGGGAAATGTGGAATATGTTTCCAATCCAGTGCGGTATTATTCCGGAAGTTCCCTTTTATCGGGATTGCAAAAGTTCTGTGAGCATGGACGCCTGAAAAAAGTGCACCATCTCGATGGTCTTGGTGTGTGGCGCAGATGGCAGATCGGAGATTATGCAGAATGCTACAAACAATTGTGTTTTGTCTTTCTGATGCGTTGGCTTAAGCCGGAAAATGAGCAAATTTTCAAATTGATACGTCAACGTTATCCCGAAGCAAAAATTGCTGTATACCTGGAAGACTTGTATGAAACAGGGAAAAACCTTGATTACACTATAGCAGACCGTTATGCCGATCTTATTATCAGTTATGACAGAAATGACGCGGATGCACATGGATTTCTTTATTATCCGACTTTCCTTTCTGCAGTAGATATNNCCGATATTCAGGATCCCGGCTCATTGCCTGAAAGCGATGTGACGTTTTGTGGAGCAGCCAAGAAACGCTATGATTCGATCATACAATCGTATAAAGCCTTTAAAGAAGCCGGCTTGCGTTGCGATTTTATGGTGAGCAGGTTATCACCGGGGCAAAATAAGATAGCAGGAATAGACTATATCAAATATCTTATTTCATATAAAGATTATCTCCGGCATGTGATGCGTTCGGATTTTATATTGGAAATAATTAAGGGAAATGCGACAGGTTACACACTTCGCACATGGGAAGCAATACTTTATGACAAGGTATTGCTGACTGACAATAAGGCTATCCTGAAAGCGCCCTTTTACAATAAGGATCAATTCATTTATTTTGAGAAGCCGGAAGATATTGATTTTAATTCTATCCCCCGTAAGGTTTCTCATAATTCATATGCCAAGGAACTTTCTCCGGTTAAGTTCTTTGATTTTATTATTTCAAAAATTGGTTGACGAATGGTCGCAATACCTTTTATATATTTCGGATTGTTGTTGATATTCAATACGAAACGCAACGGTTTTTTTAATATAGGAACGTACATTCTTATATTATATACGTTCATATCATTCATGTCGATAATTCTTGTTTCGGGCAATTATTATGATTGGTCGGTGCGTGATTATCCGATGCAGCCATATGCTCCCGTACTTTATATCACATTATTAAGCATATGTATTTTCCCTTTTCTCCGGAAAATGCCTAAGATTGATCCGCGCCTGTCACCTAAAGCTGAGAAGCTTCTTGATTATATGACATATGGTTACTTTATAATATTTTGTATAATTCTTGCAGTTTCATTGACTCGTATACAAGAAGTTTTGACATCCAATGCATTGGCTGAAATTCGGAATGAACAATATACCGGTGATGCAGAGGCATTTTATAATCATCTTCAGGGCATTCCGCGATATATTTGTGCGATATGCCAAATTTTAGCACCAAGTGCCAATATCATGACATTGATTACGATGTATAACCTCGCTTTCAGGAAGAAAGGCTTTTTCTACAATGTGATGGGATTGTTAGGATCTATGAGTATGCTTCTTGTTGCTATAAACATTGCTGACCGTTCCAATTTTGTTTATTGGGTACTTTTTCTTGGATTGTCTATTTTTATTTTTTACCCATATCTGAGTAAAAAGAAAAAACTTACGGTTACGATTGTTGTTAGTATAGTCTTGATTGCGATTTTCTCGTATTTTATGGCTGTAACCAGTGATCGTTTTGAAGACAGGACTGAAGGCACGGAAGGAGGTTTGATTTCTTATGCTGGACAATCTTTTATTAACTTTTGCAATTTCATAGAATATGTAAGACCGGCTAATTCTCTTTGTGAATTGTTCCCGCTGACAACATTTTTATTAGGTGGGGCCGGCTACTTTGAAGTGGCTGAGACTGTTCAATCAGANNTTATACCGGTTTTTTCAACTTTTCTTGGATATATATATTCAATATCGGGAGGTTTGGTTCTTGCCGTGTTCATATTGTTTTATAATAGAGTAACCAATTATTTTATCACCGCAGCCCGAAAAAAACTGACATTGGGCCCGATTGTAAGAATATGGGCTCTGTCACTGGTTGTGGTATTGGGATTGTTTGGTTATTATTATTCATTTGCAAACTGTACAATAGCATTGATAGTATGGTTTATAATATCTTATATACTTACACCGCCGGAGTCAAAGAAAAAAAGAATTTCAACGGATCTAGATAACAACAATAACGCCAATAAATAAATACGAAAAAATTAAATGGAAAAAGTCTTATATTCAATCATCAGACTGTATAGAAAGATCCGAAGCAAATTCTGGAGCAGGATTCTTAAAATGCAATGTGAACGACATGGGCTACATGTAGGTGTATCAACTTTCTGTCGGGTAAGTGGAGGAGCTAAACTGTATATAGATGATCATTTTCATAGCAATGGATTAGATATATTGGGTATAGGAGAAGTTCGGATTGGACGTTATTTTCATTCAGGAAGTAATTGTAAAATAATGCTTGGAAGTCATGATTATGATCATGGCGAAGCAATTCCATATGGGAATCTTAATACGCATAAGACAGTTATTATTGATGATTTTGTATGGTTGGGAACAGATGTAACCATCTCCGGTGATGTGCATATAGGTCAAGGTGCTGTTGTCGCAGTTGGGTCTGTGGTGGTAAAAGATGTCCCTCCCATGGCTGTAGTGGGTGGAAATCCTGCAAAAGTCATAAAATATAGAGATGAGGAACATTTTAATAAATTGTTGGAAAGAGAATGTTTTCATTGAACTCGTTCGGTTTATTAAATTAGAATCATGTCTGATAAAAGAGAAATAAAAAGAGTTCTTGCGATCGCGCAGCTTCCTGTGGAAATGGGAGGCAATTACACTACCGGTATGGGAAAGGTGGTGTATGAGTTGTCTCGACAAGACTATTCCGGAATATCTTATAAGACTCTCGCATTAAATGCAAAAGATAAAAAAACTCTTGATCCAAAATATTTCGGATATACATTTTCAATTGGAAAACTTCTGAAATCATTATTCTTGCATCCTTTGAAATTGTATAGGGAATTGCAGGATTATCGCGCATATCTTGATTATTCCCCTTTGCGTGCGTTGTTCTATCGGGCCAATATGGATAGGGTCATAGACAAGATGTCTCCTGATTGTGTGCATCTGCACAGTATTGATAATGTAATCCCATTTTCCCATACGGGAAAAAAAGAAGAAATAAAGTCGATTATAACCTGTCATGGTATTTTGGGAGTCGAGGGAAATGAACACAGAAGGAAGCTTTATATCGAGTCTTTGGCACGTATAGATTATGCCACTGGACTTACGGAAGATATAAACAGACTGTTAAGTTATTTTCATGTTCCTGATAAAAAGCGGTCGGTCATTCCCAATGGAGTCGATGTGGATAAATTCAGATATGATGAGAAAGCACGCCAAACCATACGTCATGAGTGGAACATACCTGATGACAGAACCGTCTTTATCACTGTAGGATCGCTTCAACATCGCAAGGGACAGCTGGATTTCATGAATCAGTTGAAAGATTGTGGGATTGATTACGAGTATTTGCTTATAGGCTCAGGTCCCGATAAAGAAAAGATAGAGAAATGGATTCAAAACAACGGACAGGAGGATAGAATCAGACTTATAGGATATATTCCGGGAGAGGATCTTTATCGTTATTATTCAGCGGCAGACGTGTATGCCCATACGAGTTATGCCGAGGGTCAGGCATTGTCTGAAATTGAAGCCTACACAACCGGTTTGAAGATTCTGGTAAATCAAGATGTCGTAAGAACGCTTGCCAATTCTCCCGAGAATGAATCACGCTATAGAGTAATATCACTTGAAGAAGGGATTATATGGGATGACAAGCTTATTGATTGGATAAAGGAGAGAGAATCCGGGCGTACCACAGATGGCAGTCTGAATTGGCAAAAGATCGCCGATATGTATACCTGTATATATAAGAAGTTGATACAATGAATTATCTTGAGGCATTAAAAAAACTTGAAGAGATAGAAGGCAATTATGATGTGGAAAGTGTACGCACCGAAGGTGTTCCGGTGTGGCCTTGGCTGAGACTGTATCTGTTTCAGGTGATGGCACATACTAAGAATGAACATTCGCATGATATTTCCGCCGGGAAAGTGAAGATCGTACTGAGGTCCTTGTTTGCATTCAATCCCTTAAAATATCTGAAACACCACAAGGTCTGGTTATTTAACGGTGGAGAGCGCCGGAAAGAAATCAAGGGTAAATATATCCATCGTGTCTCCGGTTTTGCGAATAGTCTGATTCAGGATTGTTTTTTTATAGAAAAACCTTCTTTGCTGGAGGGGCATCACAAAAAAAATGAAATTGAGGAAAAAGAAATTGTAAGTGAGTCCTGGATTCTTTTAGCTGTACACATAACAGAAAGATTTAAAAGATTCAGGAAGTTGACCGTTGAGAATGAACATATCATTGCAGAGATCCTCGATAAACTTGGCGTGAGGTTTGATTACAGATATTTTATAAGATTTCTCCTTGCGCAGCGTTCGGTGATAAAATCCCTTATGCGTATTGCAGGGCGTCCGGATAAAGTTGTTGTCGAATGTCCCTACACGGTTATGGGATATCTATGGGCTTTTCATGATATGAAAATCAAAGTGATTGAATTGCAGCATGGGGTTGCCGGATCTTCCCATAATGCATATGTTTATCGTCATACCTCAATATTTTATCCTGACGCGATGTGTGTATATGGGGATCGGGAAGAGGAATATTTCAAACAAGAGAATCCATATTACGCTAAAGAAATAATTCCTACCGGACTGTATATTCTTGAGAAATGTGATAAGGCTTTCAATAGAGATCCTTTTGCAGAATATCGTGAAAGATATGATTATATAGTCGTTTTTGCAGGACAGGATGCCATAGTTCCGCAGAACATAGAGTTTATTAAGAAAGTAAGTAAGGAAAATCCGAAACAATTGTTTGTTTTTGTGCCACGTTTTGACATTCCGAATTTTCCGGATGATATATCAAATCTTCTATATAAACCGGGTGTGAACATTTACGAATACCTGAAATGGTGTGACATTCATTGCACGGTTTATTCAACCACTTGTCTTGAGGCGGCTTATTATAATAAACCTACTATCTTTTATAATCAGGATAATTTCTCGCAAAAGTATTATGGGGATTATCTTAAAAAAGGAAATGGCATAGAATATATAGATGATCCTACGGAGTTTGGAGAGGCTCTGTTAAAGATCAAGAATTGTAAGGAATTTAAATTCCCACAGGCTTTTGTTCAGTTCTCAAAAGAAAAATTATCGACTCTATTCTGTTAAGTATCTTTTATATGAATAATTACGGGCTTGTTTCCATTATTTCGCCATGCTATAATTGCGGTGATTTTATAGCACAGACTATTCAGAGTGTTATTGATCAGACTTATGACAATTGGGAATTGCTGATAGTTGATGACTGTTCTACGGATGATTCGGCTAAAATTGTCAGCGGATTTGATGACAGCAGAATAAAATATCACAAGCTCGAAAAGAACAGTGGGGCAGCCATAGCGCGAAATCTGGCATTGAAAATGGCCAAAGGCCGCTGGATCGCATTTCTTGACTGCGATGATCTATGGGACACAGAGAAACTCGAAAGGCAGCTTGCATTCATGAATGAAAATTCGGCGGCTTTCTCATATACGAATTATAGAGAAATAGATCCTCGCGGGATAGTGTTGTCTAAACGTATAACCGGTCCCAAACGAATTTCCAGAACAGGTATGCTTTCTTATTGTTGGCCGGGATGTCTTACTGTAATGTATGATGTGGAGAAGATCGGGTTGTTGCAGATCCCTTCTATTCGCAAGAACAATGATTATGCACTTTGGCTCATGGCCTCCGCAAAAGCTGACTGTCGGCTTCTTGACGAAACTCTTGCATCATATCGCAAAAGACCGGGATCCATAAGCAATAGCAGTTATCTTAAATTGATCAAATGGCATTACATGTTATTCAGACAGGTGTTGGGGGCGGGAACTGTAAAGAGTCTTTTTCTTACCGCTCTTAATCTGGTATGTGGCACATATAAGAAGCTTGTATATTGATTGACAATCACAGCGTTGCATTTTGGTTAAAGATAAGGGCCGGTTTTGAATTTAGAGAGAAATTGATTATATTTGCAGTTGAATAGGTGTCAATAAATTGCACGTCATGGGAAAGTTTGTCGATCCGTTTACGGATGTAGGTTTTAAAATTGTATTCGGCAAGGAAAACTCGTCTAACGAGGTCTTGCGCGAATTCCTCAATGACCTTTTTGACGGTCAGAAAGATTTCGACAAGATAAAGGAGTTGCGCTATCTTAACAATGAGCGCAGCAAGGAGCGTCTTGATGACCGAAGTGTTATCTATGACATATTGTGCGAGACGGAAAACGGACACCGTTTCATTGTAGAGATGCAGCGTCAGTCCAAGCCTAATTTCTTCGGCAGGGCTGTGTATTATGTGTCGCGTGCCATTTATGAACAGGGATTGAGAAGCGGCGGAAAGCAGAACGATGACTGGGATTATAGCGTAATACCCGTGGTAGGTGTGTTTTTCTGCGATTTCTTTGTAAAGGGATTTCCGCATGATCTCGTCCAGCATCTTAGGTTGTGCGATACGCAGACAGGTAAACCTGTATCCAATCTTATGCGTTATGCATTTATACAGTTGCCTGCTTTTAAAAAGAGTCTTGATGACTGTGATTCAGAGTTTGACAAATGGATCTATACACTTAAAAATATGGCAGAAATGAAGGCAATACCGTTTACACACAGAGATGTTTTCGAGCGTCTCGCCAAGATAAGCAGCGTCGCCGGACTGTCGGAGGATGAGCGTCGGCTGTATGACTATGACGTAAAAAAAGCCAGAGACTATAAGGCTGAGATGACGGAAGCCCGTTCGGAAGGACATGCTATCGGCTTTAACGAGGGACGCGCTGAAGGACGCGCTGAAGGACGCGCTGAAGGCCGTGCTGAAGGCCGTGCGGAGGGTTGTGCTGAAGGGCGTGCCGCTGCAGTGTTGGAAATGGCGCGGAAGATGAAGAGGCAGGGACTTCTTACGAGTATCATTACATCTGTGACCGGACTTTCTCCCGAAGAAATATCAGGATTATAACGAGCACTAAGGTCAGATGGCGCTGAAATTTGTTTTTGACAGGCTTATGGCGTTGGTCGGGCTGGTGTGTCTGTGGCCTGTGCTTCTGATTGTGGCTGTCTTTATAAGGGGGAAGATGCCCGACGGTCCCGTGATTTTCAGACAGAGGCGTGTGGGACGCAACGGGCGTCTGTTTACGATGTATAAGTTCCGGACCATGGATGCCGACCAGAAAGGATCTTCCGTGTCAGTTGCCGGCGAGAGTCGTATCACGCCGCTCGGAGCTGTGTTGCGTAAATATAAACTCGATGAGCTGCCTGAGTTGTGGAATGTGCTTATCGGTGATATGAGTTTTGTCGGACCACGCCCCGATGTGCCCGGCTATGCCGACGAACTGACAGGAAAGGACCGCGATATTCTTAAATTGCGTCCCGGAATCACCGGACCAGCGTCGTTGAAATATCGGGATGAGGAAGAGATGCTTGCTTCCATGCCTGATCCCAAAGCGTATAACGACAAGGTGATTTTTCCCGACAAGGTGCGTATCAACCTTTATTATCTTGACCATTATTCTTTTGTCAAGGACATTGAAATGATTTGTTGCACAGTTCTCGGACGACATATGGAATATGCGGGCGAGACAATATGACAGCTTAAACAACCGGCCCGATTTTATTTTGAAACACCTTCTTGATTTTTATTCGGCTCAATAGCAGACTCTATTCAGATCCGTTCACAGGCCTATCTGCTGATATTAGAGTATTCTTGTCGGGAAATTTATGGTTTTCCGATAGAAACAGTTGCAAAATTGTTAAAACAGAGTCTGTTATTTTGTAGTGAGGATTAAATTTTGTAATTTTGCATCCAAGTGCTTTTACAAAATATTTTCAGATTCTGGAGTTTTGGCCTGAGTGGAAAAGTTCAAGAGATAGGCTTGAGCATATGCAATATGTACCTTGTCTTGAACCGTAAATATTAGTGATCTTTTAAAATCTATTTAATCAACGACTTATGACTTTATGGATTGAAAATTACTTCTTGTGTCTGATAGTGTCGCTGGTGCTTGCCGGAATAATAATCCCGAGTATCATCAAGATCGCGTTTAAAAGATCTCTGTTTGACGGGATTGACGAACGTAAGATACACCGTGGTTTGGTGCCCCGGCTCGGGGGCATATCGTTTATGCCGGCGTTTATCTTTTCGTTCTTTCTTGTCATAGGCTGTGATATCAGGCTTAACGTGGCCGGTCATCATGAGGCTTTGGAGTCGGCGATGGTGGCTGTCAGATTTCTCCTTTGTGCTCTTATGCTCCTCTTCCTTGTCGGAATTGCGGATGATCTGATAGGAGTGCGCTATCGCAGTAAATTCCTGTTCCAGATCATTGCCGGAGCTTTAATCGTGATTTCGGGTTGCTATATAAAGGATCTGTATGGTTTTGTCGGAATTGATTCGCTGCCTGATATAGCCGGGTGGATTATCACGGTGTTTCTTGTGATATATGTGGTCAATGCCATTAACCTGATTGATGGAATCGANNTGGTCTGGCTTCTGGATTGAGTGGGGTGGCTCTTATATTTTACAGCTATATATTTTTCAGAGCAGGCGAATATGCCGATGCTCTTCTTGCAGGTGCGACTCTCGGCACGTTACTTCCGTTTTTTTATTATAATGTGTTCGGCTCAGCCGAAAATCATACAAAAATATTTATGGGCGATACCGGCTCGCTTACGATCGGAATGGTACTGGCTTTTCTGTCTATCCGTATATTTGACCTGCCGAAAGGCACTGATGTCGCGGATGGCAACATGATGGTCGTGGCGATCGCCCCGATCATTGTGCCCTGTTTCGATGTAGCCAGAGTCTTTTTGCATCGTTTGCGCAACGGTCATAACCCTTTTCTGCCGGACAAGTGTCATATCCACCATAAGCTGCTTGCACTCGGATGTCGGCAATGGGAGGCTCTGATTACTATCCTGGTGGCGGATGTGATGTTTATACTCCTGAATCTCGCTCTTTCTTCCTATCTCAATCCTACATGGATCATAGCGGGCGATATGGTGCTCTGGATTCTGCTCAATGTATTAATCACGCAGTTGATACGCAATCGGGAACGTGCGCAGGGTGTGCGTCTCTACGAATAGGTATCTCTGTTATAAAACCTGTGTAATTATTATCCTGTTATGTGGCCTTTTAAATCTGTAGACAAACTTGGCAAGTCGGAACTCCTCGAGAATTTCACCGATTGGCATTCACATATATTGCCCGGCGTGGACGACGGCATACGGACCATGGATGAGTCGCTTTTCACTCTTGACGCGATGGAAGAGCGGGGTGTCCGCAAGGTCTGGCTTACTCCGCACATCATGGAGGATTGCCCCAATTCGACATCCCGCCTGCGCGAGCGTTTCGCCGATCTTCTTGAGAATTATAAAGGAGGCATAGAGCTTAAGCTCGCTTCGGAGAATATGCTTGACTCTTTGTTTGAAGAGCGTCTGAAGGCGGGGGATCTGTTGCCTATCGGAGATAACGGTGATCATCTTCTTGTTGAGACCTCCTATGTGAATCCTCCCTATGGCATGGACACGATGATAGAAAATATTCTGTCTGCCGGCCTTACGCCCGTTCTCGCCCATCCGGAGCGTTACCGCTATATGAACGAGAACGATTATACGAAATGGAAATCGCGCGGCGTACTCTTCCAGTGCAATTATATCTCGATTGTAGGCGGTTACGGCGAGACGGCCCGGAAAAAGATCGAATGGCTTCTTAAGGAAGGCATGGTCGATCTCACAGGATCAGATGTGCACCGTAAGTTCGTATTCGAGCATGTAATGGAAAAAAGCCCCAAACGGAATGATCCGCTGAGGCTTCTTGTCGAGGTGGCGCACAACCCGAAAGTGCTTTAGAAAGGGTTCTTCTGTCGATGCTTTGGGATGTCTGAGTTTGCGGCTTAGCGCACCAGTGCGCGCCCGGCCCATACCAGCAGCACGCCCAGTATGACGCTTGTGGCAAGATAGATGCCGAATGTCGTCCAGTCTCCTTTGTTGACGAGCCTCCACATGTCATCGGCAAAAGCGGAGAAAGTGGTGAATCCTCCGCAGAATCCTGTGATGAGGAGGACATTCTCTTCCGGTGTCATGACATGTGTTTTCTCAATAAGGCCCAAGAGTAGACCGATTATGAAGCAGCCGATAATGTTGACAAGAAACGTTCCCATAGGGAAGGCCCCGTGATATATGCCGGCTGTCCACTTGCCTATGAGAAAACGGCTACAGGTGCCTGCGAATCCGCCTGCGCCAGCGATGAGCATCATTTTTATCATAAGTATATTTTTAATTATGTTTTGATTAATTGACACCGTCAACATGTCTTCGGCTTCCCCGTGAGACAAAAACAAATCCCGCACTTCAGCAGAGGCGCGGGATTTGTTTTTAAGGGCGGTCAGAGAACGATATTGACAATTCTGCCGGGAACTACTATGACCTTTCGGGGCTCTTTGCCTGAAAGCCATTTTTCGGCCGATGCATCGGCAAGTGCCATTTTCTCGACTTCTTCTTTGGTGGCGTCAGCTGGCGCGTCGATCATATAACGGGTTTTGCCGTTGAATGACACCGGATATCTGACAGTGTCTTCTGTCAGAGCCGATTCGTCATAAGCCGGCCATGCGGCATCGACCACACTGCCTTCGTTACCCAGTCTGTGCCAGAACTCTTCGGCCATATGGGGTGCGAAAGGCGCTATGACACGCGTTATGAGTTCGACTGCGGTGCGGTTGGTCGATTTCAGCGACGACAGTTCGTTGACGGCGATCATGAAGGCTGACACCGAAGTGTTGAACGAGAAGTTTTCTATGTCCTGAGTCACTTTCTTTATAAGTTTGTGGACAGCCTTCTTTTCCTCTTTTGACATTTCGGTATTTGCCGAGAGATCCGCCTTGTCGAAAAGTCCCCACAGTTTTTTGAGAAAACGGTTCACACCGTCTATGCCGTTGGTGTCCCAGGGTTTCGACTGCTCTACGGGGCCGAGGAACATCTCGTAGAGACGGAGTGTGTCGGCGCCATAGCGGTCTACTATATCATCGGGATTCACTACATTGAACATCGATTTGGACATCTTTTCGACTGCATAGCCGCAGATGTATTTTCCATCCTCGAGTATGAATTCCGCATCCGCGAATTCGGGACGCCAGTTGCGGAACCGGTCTGTATCGAGCACATCGTTCTGGACCATGGATATGTCGACGCGGATCGGCGTCGTGTCATGATCCTTGCGGAGCCCGTGGCTGACAAAAGTGTTGGTGTTCTTGATCCGGTACACGAAGTTGCTTCTGCCCTGGATCATGCCCTGGTTGATAAGCTTTTTGAAGGGTTCCTGTTCGGCGACGGCCCCTATATCGTAAAGGAATTTGTTCCAGAAGCGGGAATAGATCAGGTGTCCCGTGGCGTGCTCAGCACCTCCTACATAGAGGTCTACATTGCGCCAGTATTCATCAGCCTCTTTCCCGACAAGCGCCTTGTCATTGTGTGGATCCATATAGCGGAGGTAGTAGGCCGATGAGCCTGCGAATCCCGGCATCGTACACACTTCGACAGGATAACCCTCGGGTGTGGTCCAGCCTTCGGCGCGGGCCAGAGGCGGCTGTCCGTCTTCGGTGGGAAGGTAGCTCGACACCGGCGGAAGCTGAAGAGGCAGATCTTTTTCTTCCATCAGATATGCGGTGCCATCCTTATAGTAGACGGGGAAGGGTTCGCCCCAATAGCGCTGACGCGAGAATATCGCGTCGCGCAGACGGTAATTGGTCTTTACCTTGCCGAGACCGCTCTCTTCGATATATTGTTTTGTCTTCGCTATGGCATCTTTTACTTCGAGTCCGTTAAGATCAAGCTTCGGGCCTTGGGAGTTTATCATTTTTCCCTCCTTGGCGTCGAAACTCTGTTCGGAGACGTCGGCTCCTTCGATAAGAGGAATCACGGGAAGTCCGAAATGTCGGGCGAACGCATAGTCGCGTGAGTCGTGGGCCGGAACCGCCATGATGGCGCCTGTACCGTAGCCGGCAAGGACATAATCGCTGACCCAGACGGGAATTTTCTTTCCCGTCAGTGGATTGACCGCATAGCTTCCGGTGAAGACTCCCGATACTTTTTTCTCGATCTGACGTTCACGCTCGGTTTTGTGTTTTACTTCCTCGAGGTATGCTTCGACCTCCGCCTGATGGTCGGGCGTTATCAGTAGAGAGACATATTTCGATTCCGGTGCAAGAACCATGAATGTGACGCCGAACACTGTGTCGGCGCGTGTGGTGAAGATCTCGAGAGAAATGTCGGAATCCGCTACATCGAAACGCATTTCCGCGCCTTCGGAACGGCCGATCCAGTTACGTTGGGTCTCCTTTAGAGAATCGCTCCAGTCGAGTGTGTCAAGACCTTCGAGAAGTCGCGGCGCATAAGCCGAAACACGCAGGCACCACTGGTTCATCATCTTTTGTTCGACAGGGTAACCGCCGCGTACGCTCAGACCCTCGCTTACCTCGTCGTTGGCGAGAACGGTGCCGAGTTGGGGACACCAGTTGACCATAGTCTCTCCCTGATAGGCTATGCGGTAGTTCATAAGGCGTTCGCGCTGCTCCTTTTCGGAGAGAGCGTTCCATTCGTCGGCCGTGAAATGCAGTTCCTTGCCGGCCGCCGGATTTATACCCTCCGATCCGTTTGCTTCGAAATGCTCCACAAGTCTTGTCACAGGCATTGCCTTGTTCAGATCGAGGTCAAAATAAGAATTGAACATCTGCATGAACGCCCATTGCGTCCAGCGGTAGTATTCCGGATCGCATGTGCGCACCTCGCGGCTCCAGTCGAATGAGAAGCCTATCTTGTCGAGCTGTTCGCGATAGCGGGCTATATTCTCCGAAGTTGTTTTTTCGGGATGCTGCCCTGTCTGAATGGCATATTGCTCGGCAGGCAGTCCGTAGGCGTCGTAACCCATCGGATGGAGTACGTTGAAGCCTTGCTGGCGTTTGAAACGGGCATAGATGTCGCTCGCTATGTATCCGAGCGGATGACCGACATGAAGGCCTGCACCCGAGGGATAGGGAAACATGTCGAGCACATAGAATTTCTTGCGGTCAGGGTCTTCCTTGACTTCATAGATCCTGTTCTCGCGCCAGAACTCCTGCCAGCGCTTCTCGATTTCTCTGTGATTGTATTCCATTATGGTTTTGTTGTTTGTGGCATTTTAGCGGAGAGAGCAAGGACTGTGACCTTTATTATGCAAAATTACAAAAATTTTTGATTAATTTTGTAGAAAATCCCCAAGTAATGAACGATGGCATACCGGAGGCAAAAAGGAATCAGAAGTAATGTCGTATATTCGATGTTGCTTACCGGCATCACTTATTTGTTCCCGCTCATAGTGTATCCCTACATTTCGCGTGTGCTCGGTGTGGCCAATATCGGTCTTGTCGGTTTTATCGACAGTCTGGTGACTTATTTTATTCTCATATCGATGATGGGGATTTCCGCGCTTGGCATACGGGAGGTGGCGCGTAGTCGTGAAGACAGTCGCGGTATGAGACGCACTTTTTCAGGATTGCTTTTATTGCATCTTGTTGTAACTCTTGTCTGTCTGATCGTTATGGCGGTTCTGACTCTGACCGTAGATGAGTTGCGCGATCACCGGCGTATGATGTATATCGGCATGTGCAAGCTGGTTTGCAATGTCTTCCTCGTGGAATGGTTTTTCAGGGGGATAGAGGATTTCAGGTATATCACTCTGAGGTCCGCTATAATAAGGGGTGCATATGTCGTCTGTGTGTTTCTGTTTGTGAGGGATTCATCCGATACGCTTGTCTATTATGCTCTTACGCTGGGGGTAGTGGTGATGACCGCCACCGTCAACATGATCTATGCGTTGCGGTGTTCCGGATTCCGCTTCAGTACGGAAGATATCAAAGTATATGTCAGGCCGTTCTTCTCTTTGGGTACATATATGTTGCTGGCTGCCTCTTACACCACTCTCAATGTTGTCGTGCTCGGATTTGTGGCCGGTGATACGGAGGTGGGCTATTACAGCACCGCCACAAAACTTTTCTCAATTCTCATGGCTGTATATACGGCACTCGGTGACGCAGTTATGCCGAGGATGAGCCTTTTGTCGGCCAGAGGAATAAGAGATGAAATGTCGCGGCTCACAAGAAAATGTATTGTTATTCTTGTTTTGTTTGCGTTGCCCGTGACTGTTGCGGGAGAATTGTTTGCCCCCGAGATTGTGATGTTGTTGAGTGGTCCCGGTTATGAAGGAGCGATAGTGCCGTTGCGGATTATTTTTCCGTTTGTGTTGGTTTTCGGAATCGAGCGTCTGCTGGTAGTCCAGGTATTGACGGCAGCGGGCAAGGAAAAGGCTGTGAACCGTATTACGGTTCTGGCGGCAATTCTGGGAATAGTGTTAAATTGTGTGCTGGTTCCGCACATGGGAGCGGCCGGGAGCGCTATTGTCTGGGTGGCGTGTGAGACCTTGGTCGCGGTTCTTGCGTTCCGCGCCTCGCGTCCCATCCTCCGTCACAGCTGATCAAGACCATGTCCCCGGTAATGACAAAACATTTACGGCGATGTGGATGATGCAATATGACTGGAGTGTTTTCGTTATTAATTAGATGAATAGGAAACTTGTTTTTGCAACCAACAACCCCCATAAGCTACAGGAGGCACGTCAGATAATTTCTGACGGATTTGAAATTGTGTCACTTGCCGAGATCGGCTGTCATGACGACATACCGGAGACCGCGGATACTCTGGAAGGAAATGCCCTTATCAAGGCCCGTTGGGTAAAGGAACGATACGGTTATGACTGTTTTGCCGATGATACGGGTCTGATGGTAGACGCCCTTGACGGAGCTCCAGGTGTCTATAGCGCGCGCTATGCAGGCGAACATTGTTCCCCTGCCGACAATGTGGCCAAACTTCTCGGAGAATTGGAAGGAGAAGATGACAGGAAGGCTCATTTCGCCACTGTCATAGCTTTGATATGCGATAATGAGGAGCATTGTTTCGAGGGGCGCGTGGATGGTGCCATCGCTACGGCTCCGCACGGAAACGCAGGTTTCGGATATGATCCGATATTCATAGCGGAAGAAACGGGCAAATGTTTTGCCGAAATGACTGCTGACGAAAAGAATGCTATTTCCCATCGCGGCCGGGCCATGCGCAAATTGCGCGAATTTCTCGGAATTGTGGTTGC
>DAAV01000035.1:9268-26779 GCA_001701295.1 Bacteroidales bacterium H10 | reverse complement strand
TAGCCCTAATCGAAGATCCCTATCTTTCCCGCCATATGTTCCATAAAGTTTCTTTTTTAAGCTTTTTATTTCAGACTTCCCGGTAGGGAACGAATGCAAAATTACAAAAAAAGCCGGAAACCACGAGGGCCCCGGCTGTCTATTTTGGGAGTTATATCATTTTATACCGAGTTTTGCCTTTACCTGTGCTGTGATGTCTACTACAGGCGATGCATAGTAGAGAAGAAGTTGCGGAGTATAGTTCTCGATCATGCTGAATCCACCTTCTTTACCTACGGATTCAACTGCATTCTTGATCTTTTGCGAGATGGGAGCCATGAGTTCCTGCTGCTGACGCTGCATGTCCTGATCCGCGCTCTGGAGGAAGTTCTGGACTTTTGTCTGATAGTCCTGGAATTCGCGGGTCTTGCGCTCCTTGATGGCGGGGAGTTCGTCATCTTTCATGTTTGAGAGCTCGTCATACATTCTCTTCATCTCTTCCTGCAGGCGAGCGTACTCATCCTCATATTTTTTTGAGTTGTCGGCGAGCTTTTTCTGAGCTTCCTGGGTTTCCGGCATAGCCTGAATTATGGCATCAGTGTCAACAACGCCGATTTTGAGTGTTGTCTGCGCCGAAGCGCCGAACATGGGCAGAGCAAGGGCAACTGCCAGAAGAATTTTCTTTAACATTTCGATTATATGTGTTAGATTAATTATAAATTGCTGTTAGAATACAACGTATCCGTATATTTGCATTATTTTGAATATCCGAGTTTTGCCAGCACGTCATTGCTGACGTCGATGCGCGGGGAGGCAAAGACGATGCTCTGACTTGAGGCCCGGTCGAAAATGGCCTGATAACCTTTCTCCTCCGATACGGCTTTCACGGCATTGTAGACATCCTCCTGGATCGGCTTCATCAGTGCCTGACGTTTTTTGTAGAGTTCCCCTTCCGGTCCGAAATATTTGTATCTGAGATCGGTCGCTTCCTTTTCTTTTGCTACGATCTCTTCCTCGCGTTTCTTTTTCTGGTCATCGGTCAGGAACACCATGTCGGCCTGATAGTTCTTATACATGGTCTCGGCCTCTTTTGTCACTTCGTTGACTTCCTTCTCCCATCGCAGGCTTACCTGGTTCAGTTGCTCGTTAGCCATCTCGTAGGCGGGAACGTTACGCAGTATGTATTCCATATCGACAAGTGCGAATTTCTGGGCGGAGGCCGTGAATGCGGCGATGATCGCCACAAACATTGTGATGAGTATTTTCTTCATATTTTTATTTTCTTTATAAGACACCCTACATGGTGAAAAGGTTTATTAGAATTCCTGTCCCAGCACGAAGTGTATCTGACTGCCTCCACGTTGTCCCCATACTTTGTCGAAACCGNNAGTCTATGCCGAGATAACCGAGTATCGAGAGGTAGACGCGCGCACCCACGCCGGCACTGCGTTTAAGATTGAACGGAGAGAAGTCGCCTACACTCGTCCAGCAATTCCCGGCCTCGGCAAAAGCGATGGCGTAGATGGTGGTCGAAGGCTGGAGTAGGAAGGGGAAATGAAGCTCGAATGTGAATTTACCGTAGGCATATCCTTCGTAGCCTGAAGGAGTGAACTGACCGTTCTCATAACCGCGCATCGATATGGTCTCGGTAGCATAGGTGTAGCTTCCGGTCATGCCGTCACCTCCGAAGTAGAATGTCTCGAAAGGAGTCTTAAGATATTTGTTCCAGCTGCCGATCAGACCGAAATCCGCGCGTGTCATGAGCACAAGCGTCCATTTTCCGTCAGGATCGGTGAGGGGAGTGAAAGTTTTGCTTTTGAATCTGAGTTTCCAGTATTCAATCCATTTGTAGATTTGTGAGCGTGCTTTCTCACGTGATTCCGTGTCCTGATTGCTATAGCTCGAGAGTTCCGAAAGACGTTTCCAGTCTTTGCGGCCGAACAGATTTGCAGGAGGAGTCATTGTCAGGTCTATCGAGAATGAGGAACCCCGGCGTGTATATATGGGATTGTCGATGCTTGAACGAGACAATGTCAGACCCAGTGTGAGGGAGTTTGACGTTCCGTTGCGCATGTAGTACAGGTAATCCCAGTTCTTGAGGTAATACCAGCGGTATCCGAGAGTGGCCTGAAACTGGAAGTAGTCGTCGGGCCAGCTCAGACGCGTTCCGAATCCCACTGTGGCGCCTGCAAGCTGCAGCACCTTGTTCGGGTCATATGCGTTCTGGATGGCATAAGAAGAATAATTCGTATTGTACGAATAAGTGTTGTAATATGCGTTCTGGTATGCATTGGCCCAGGTACTGTTGTAGAATTGGGAGTTTATACCTGTCGAACGGCTGAAATCAAGTGAGACGCCAAGTGAATTCGGACGGTTTCCCCCGATCCATGGATCGAAGAACGAGATCGAATAGCTCTGATAATATTTGGCATTTGTCTGTGCGGAGATCGAGAATGTCTGGCCGTCACCACGGGGAATGATGCCTTTGTAACTTTTCGGATTGAAGAGGTTCTTCATCGAGAAGTTGGAAAATGAAAGAGCTACCTGACCTGTCAGACCTGTCTGGCCCCAGCCGAACGAGAGCTGTACTTTATCGTTGGCTTTGGAGGTCAGATTGAAAAGAATATCGACGGTTCCGTCATTCTCGTTGGGTTCGGGGCGAATATCGAGATTCTCCGGATCGAAATGACCTGAAGCCGCTATCTCGCGGGCGGAACGCATCAGATCGCTCTTGGAGAAAAGTTCTCCCGGACGCACACGGAGCTCACGGCGTATGACTTTTTCGTAAAGCTGGTCATTGCCGTTGATCACCACGCGGTTGACGCGGGCCTGCGGGCCTTCTATGACGCGCATCTGAAGGGCTATGCTGTCTCCCTCTATACGCTCTTCGATAGGAACAAGCTGGAAGAACAGATAACCGTTATCAAGATAAAGACTTGACACCGCGTCCTCATCGTCCTGAGTGCGTTTGTTGAGATATTTCTGGTTGTAGACATCGCCCGGATAAATACCCAGGATCGTATTCAGGGTCTCGGTCGGATAGATAGTGTTGCCGACCCATGAGATATCGGAGATATAATATTTCTTGCCCTCGTCGACTGTGAGGAAGATGTCAACGGATTTGTCATCATATTTCGCTACTGAATCATGAGTAATTTTGGCATCGCGATAGCCAAGCTCGTTATATTTCTCTATGATACGGTTGCGGTCGTCGGCAAAGTCACGGTCTACGAATTTTTTCTGACTGAAAAGTTTTAACAAGTCGCCGTTCTCGTTTGTCTTTTTCATGGTGCGCTTGATCTTTCGGTCTGAAAGCACCTCGTTCCCGTCAATGTATATCTTGTGGACCTTGATCCGGTTGTTCCTGTCGACGAGTACGTTGAGTATAACCTGATTCTCTTTCGACAGATCCGGCTGCTGCACAATCCTGATCTCGGCGTTCTTGAACCCTTTCTTGGAATAATAGTCCTCGATGATGTGTTTTGCCTGAGCGATTATATTTGGTGTCAGTTGTTGTCCAGACACCATTCCGAGGCGTTCTGTAATTTCTTTTTTCTCATTGCCTTTCACTCCCTCGAAACGCATTTCAGACATTCGCGGCTGTCGCTGCAACGCTATTTCAAGCCATGCCTTGTCACCCGCTGTCTTTGTGACGCTGATCTCTACTTTCGAATAGAGGCCCTGACGCCAGAATCTCTTGACAGCGTCAGTTATCGCCTGTCCGGGAATGTCTATACGGTCTCCTATCGACAGACCGGAAAAACCGATGACAAGGAAATCGTCCGAATCAGGAATGCCGGTCACATCGATTCCCGCTATTTCATAAGATTTGGGGATAGGTGAATAAATAACATCCGGATTGTAGACTGTATCGACCGGCGCGCCCGTATCATTTAGCTTTATGTCAAGTGCTGATGCGGTGACTGTCGGCAGAACTGCGAGGGTAAGGATTATTTTCCTGATATGTTTCATAGGTATGTCTTGGTCGGATTCAGTTTAGTTTTTCCTCCTTGATCTGATCGGAGGTTTTGCCGAAACGGCGTTCTCTGCCCTGATAATCGAGCAAGGCCTCGAGCAAGGCCTCCTGTCCGAAATCGGGCCAGAGTATGGGAGTGAAATAAAGTTCGCTGTATGCTATCTGCCACAGCAGGAAATTGCTGACACGTTGTTCTCCGCCTGTACGTATCAGAAGATCCGGATCCGGAATGTCTTCCGTAGACAGTCGCGAGGAGATGGTCTTCTCGTCGATCCCTCCGGCGGCAAGCCTGCCGTCGAGAACTTCTTCCGCTATGCGTCTTACGGCTCNNATCAGGTTGAGGCCGTCGCATTCGGCGGTGGCATCGCGCCCCGCTTCGAGATCCTGACGCACCTGATCCGGAAGTCTGTCTATCTCTCCGAGCAGGCGGATATGGACATTGTTGGCAAGAAGTTCAGGCGTCTCTTTGCGGATGGCCCATCCGATCAGATACATCAGTGTCTCGACTTCCTGTGCCGGACGGTTCCAGTTCTCAGTCGAGAATGCGTATAGCGTCAGATGCTTTATACCGAGGTCGGAAGCGTACTTTGTTATGTTGTGCACGCTGTTGACGCCTTCGGCATGACCTTCGCTGCGTCCCCGCATACGTTCGCGTGCCCATCGTCCGTTGCCGTCCATTATGATGGCCACATGACGCGGTATGCGGTTCATGTCGAGTCTGTCGGTTAGTCCTTTTATTCTGTCCATTTGTTTCTCAGATCATAGAGGATTATCCTCTCATTCCTTGTAGTGGCACACCGCGCAACGTTTGCTGAACTCATAACTTATGGTCAGCGTGACTGTCGAGTACCAGTCTGTATTTTTCATGAATCCGCTCTTTATGCCGAGGGGATCGGAAAGGGCGGCTCCGTCGAGTTTGTCACTGAAAGTCTTTTTCATCAGAAACTCAAGTCCGAGATTCCATCGGAGAGCCGGTTTGAATTTGAATCCGATCCCGAGAGGAATCGTAAAGGCCGCACCGGCTTTCGAGTCCACACTCCATGCCGTCAGACCGAGACCTGCGGTTATGTATGGGGTCCATCGCTTCAGACGGCGGTATGTCTCTCCCATGCCGTAATTGAAAAAATGGAATTCAAACAATTCTCCCAATTCGTAGAAAGTGGTGGAGAACTTGAAACTCCCGTTGTACGGAAAGACATTGTCCATTTGTGACGAATCGCCGCGGAGACCACCGATATAAAAATTTGTCTTGAAATTGATACGGGGATTCAGGATATACCTGAACAGTATTTCGGCATCCCAGCCGGGATTCTGGAAAAGATTGGCCGAGTTGGCGTCTCCCAGATAACCTGTCATTCCGAAGCCGGCCCCTATATCGAATCTATAATCCTCCTGTGCGTGCGCGCCAAGAGATCCTGTCATCAGCGCGACCGCGGTTATCAGGATTCTGACAAATCCTTTCAATGCTCTTTTTTTATTTTTTATCCCAAAATCCAAATCTGTTATCCTTTAAGTAAGTGGGCTTTTATTAAATTATAGGGGTGAATGTAAGTCTGGTCAGCACTCCCTGCCATACGGTGTCATAAAGATTGCCGTCGGGAGCATATCCGCCGAACAGATATATATACGGGCATTCCCATCTGATGATGTCACCGTCTGTCTCTACTTTGATCCGTTGCGGCGCATATGATGTTTTCTTCCATATGTCCGATACATTGGCAGACATTGTGTGTTCGCTTACGATGTTGTCGATGTTGACCATGGCAGGAATCTCCTTCGGGAGCTGAAGGCTGGAGGTGCCCGTCGTCCAATTCACTCCGTTATTGTAGGATATGTATACTGTCCGGTTGAACGATCCGTCTTCATTACGGCCGCCGAGCAGCATCCATACGCTGTATTCTATCATGCTGTTGCCGTCGGCCGACGGACGGTAGTTGTAATAAGGAACTATAGACGCGCCTTCCAGCGCAGGTATTCCGCCGCTTCCGAGTTTGATCCATTCTGTGCCGTCGAAAGCCCAGGTTATGTCCGAGTATCGACCGTCTGCCGTGATGCCTCCGGTAAAGAAAGCGACAGGCGATGAGGTCCATTTATTGGCAAGTGTGACGAAGTTGGATATTCCGTTTGTGGGGAAGTCCGCCGGTATTTCCTTGATATTGATATTCTCGACGGGGTATTGTGCGAATTCAGTTTTCCCTTCTGATGTTTTGAGACCAACGACAGAATCCTTATAGCTGCCGATCATGAGAGTCCAGTTTTCTCCGGTGTCGGACCATGCTGTCATGTCGTTGTCCGTAGTGTAAAGTCGGCCTGAATCATCAAGTATCCAGAGATGGTCGTCAGTCGCTGCAAGTGTGCCGATCACGGGATTAAAGGAAAGCTGAATCTCTTTTTTTGTCCATTCGTAGGTTTCGAGATCTGATGAGGAGGAGAGTGTAAGAGAACCATCCTTTTCCTCTATCAGTGAGACGGTCTTTTCTCCGAACCGGACAGTCTTTTGTTTACGGGGATTTCCAAAGCGGGATGGAAGGGTTGTCCTGGCTGTGCTGTCCCAGTAGAGAGAATCCATAGCCATCTCGTGTACGTTTACCTTGATACGGTAGGATGTACCGATCGAATTGTTGTCTGCTTTGACGCGAAGAGTGACTTCGCCGGTGAAATCAATTGAATCCGTCGGATTTGACTTGTAGTCGATCTCTCCCTCGCGTGTGGTGCCTCCTTTCATTTCGATTACAGCCTCACTGACTGTACCGGAGAAGGTTATATCGGCTACTACCTTATCTATTTTCGTGCCTTTTCGCAGCGAGTCGGCATTGAAAATCACACCATGTTCGAGATCTATGGAGAAATAGGCTGAATCGAGTCCCGGATTCTTGGTGTCAGCTTTAAGATTGAATGCCGTGACTGCGAGATTTGCCGGACTCTGAAAGACTTCGGAATCAGAATCTTTGTTACACGAAGAGAATGCTCCTGTGCCGATAAGGAGAGCCATAATGCCCGGTGCGGAAAGAATACGATTATATTTCACTGTTACAATATGTTCATTAAAAGGTGCTTGTGCAGTCGTGTGCGCATGCGGTGAAATAATATGAGGCTATGCCCGGATTGTGTATCCGGTCAAAACCGTTTTTTTCAACTTGCAAATTTAGCATTTATCTGCGATATTGTCGCTATAAATACATTAGAAAATGTTTTTTAAGGAATTTTAGCACTCTTTCCCTGCGTATCCGGTCGTAAAGTCCGTGGCTGATAAAACTGTCGATGAGAGTGCGTCCTCCTTCGACCATCAGCGATGTTATGCCGTGTCTTTCAAAGAGTATGTGCATATTTTGTCCGAGATCGATGTTCGGGTCGAGTATTATAGGGTTACGCCCGGATATGTTCAGCTTTTGTCGTAAATGAGGATTCTTCAGGCGAGGAGAATCAAACATTACAGGCCTCGGACTGTCGCCCGGCCATAACCGGGTGGATAATGAAGGATTGTCTGAGAGCAGGGTATTGGTTCCTACAATAATCGAGTCGCATTTCGCGCGTTCGGCGTGCATCAGGGCCAGTGTCGATGGAGAGGATATGGCCAAGGGTGTGCCGTCTGGATTTGCCGTGCGGCCGTCGGCGGTCTCCGCCCACTTGAGCAATATCCAGGGTCGGTGTTTCGTCTGGGCTGTGAAAAAGCGTTCGTTGATTGCGAGACATTCCTCTTGCAGACAATTTTCCATAACCTCGATTCCCGCTTCGCGAAGCATTCCGATACCGCGTCCCGAGACTTTAGGATTAGGATCTCCGGTCCCGATGACCACTCTTTTTACATGCAGTTCACACAGCATGGCCGCACAGGGCGGAGTCTTGCCATAATGAGAGCATGGCTCAAGCGTTACATATATTGTAGATTCTGTCAGCAGCCCGCTGTCTTCAGCGCTTATGCTGCGGACGGCATTCACTTCTGCGTGGGCCTCTCCATATCTGCGATGAAATCCTTCGCCGATTATTCTGCCGTCCGGTGCGACTATGACCGCACCGACCATAGGATTGGGCGAAACGTGTCCTGCGCCGTATGATGCAAGCTGTAATGCCCGTCTCATATATTTTTTGTCATGTTCGTGCATTGTTAGTCTGTGTTTTATAAGCAAGCTTTCTCACAGAAGAGGCGTTTCTGCCCCTGTCTTAGAATCTTACACCTGTTGATATCTGGAAGTTTTCTATGCCTGACATGAATCCTACGGATTTGGTAAGAAAGTAATTTCCATGAAAACTTGATGTGGCGGCGATGAAGAACTGGCGGTTGATATATGTCAGCGACATCATCTGCTGTATCGCCATTGAAAAAAGATCCCGGCGTCCGGCGGTCGAATCTGAAAAAGAGAAAGACATACCTATTGCCGGCAATGTTGTGGTGTTGAAAAGAAAGTGTTTGTTGATCACCCAGTTGTAGGAATAACCTCCCATTATGTTGATTGAGTTGTAATCAAGAGCGTATGTGTCGTATGGTATTTCAGTAACTTTTTTGACTTCTTCCGGAAGTTTGGTGAAATCGAAATTACAGTCATAAAATGTTCCTGTCATACCCAGCAGCCATGATCCGGCACTTTTCAGCTGGTAGTTGGAAAGGTTGTATGCCGCCGCATAACTGAATTTGCGCGAATTGAATATGTAGAAGGCAAGGGCGCCGAATGCCTTGAAATCGAGACCGTCAAAAGGGACATGTTTCAATTTGCGGCCTTTCTTGTCAGAAGTGTCTCCGAACTGGCGGATCACTGTGCTGCCGTTATTTTTCCAATAGTATGCTTCCCCATATATTTTGGCACATGAGAAAGAGAATCCAAGTTTCCTGTGTTTAGATACTCTGTCTGAAAGCACAGAGTTCATGTCTACTGAATAGCTTGCGCTTAGAATCGAATAGTTCGCCTGGATACCGATATTGGCATAGAGATTGCTGACCATGATCAGCGGATCGCTTTGTTCGGAACGGAACATATAAGAATCTGTCCAGTTGTCCGACACGAGACGCACTTTACCATGTTTCCCTGTTCCGGCCACATATTCCGGATCATATGTGTTGAAGGTTTTTTCGGCCCATCGGTATACTCTTACACAGAAATCTATAAATTTAGGATATCTCACTGTCGTGTCATTGATGTCCAGACGTCTGCTCTTTGCCAGTGATATCCAGTCAAGATCCAGTTTTTTCAGGATTTTTGTGCTGTCAGGGTCCTGACATGACGATGTGGCGTCGAGGTCTATCGACAGTCCGAGATCATCAGACACGACAAGCTGGGCACGTGTCGGTGATGGTGCGAAAGCGAGAAATAATAATATCAGCGTAAAGATATACTTCGGCATCTCTTGCTGTCGGAGTTGTCAGCGGGTGATCCCGTGGCGGTCAAGAGCCGCCTGGTATCGCACCGCGTTTTCGAGGTGTTCGTCGTAGGTCGTTGCAAAATTATGTGTGCCCGAAAAGTTCTCGTCAGCGCACATGTAAAGGTAATTGTTTGGCTCGGCGCTCAGGATCGCCTTTACGGTTTTATCGCTTGTGGTGCGTATCGGTCCCGGGGGCAGTCCGGCATGCAGGTATGTGTTGTATGGAGAGTCGGTTTTAAGATCCGCTTTTGTTATACGTTGTATTGTGAAGTCTCCCAATGCGAATCTTACCGTAGGATCGGCCTGCAGACGCATATTGTTGTTCAGACGGTTTATATAAAGCTGTCCGATAGTTCCTTTTTCGGATTGGTTGTTTGTTTCTTCGTCTACTATAGATGCTATTATCATGACATCCGAGGGGGAAAGCCCCCTGTCTGCCGCCAATTTGATTCTGTCATTGTTCCAGAAAAACATATAATTGTCTCCGATCTTACGTATCAGATCACGTGCGGAAGTGGTCCAGTATACTTCGTATGTATTATCCATGAACAAGGCCATTGCATTGGCTGGCGTGAGTCCGTATGCTGCCATTAGTCCTGTATCATTTAGTGCGGCACGTAAAGAATCGGCAGGAAATTCCATTTTGCGGCTGATTCTGTCTATGAGCAAAGGCAGACTGCGGAAGCCGTTGATGGTGATTCGGACCGGAGTCTGCGCTCCCGATGTCAGCTTTCGCATCGCACCAAGGGCGTTGGTGCCTTCCGCTATTGTATAGGCTCCGTGTCGCTTTCCGAAATCAGTGTGTCGCAGTCGGGCGAGTCTCATGACTGTTGCGGCATAATCTTTATCAAGATATTTCTCAAGACTGTCTTTTACATTGCGCCCGGTGGCTCCGCGAGGAATCCTGATGGTCACTTCCTGGTCAGCTCTTGACATGACTACCGGATACAACACTATCAGAAAGACAGATATGCACACAGCAAGACCCAGCAGGATGATGAGCATCATCCTGCCGGTACGGGTGGATCCAGCCTGGGGACGCCGTGTTTCTGGACGGCGGCTTTGGGGCTCAGTTTGTTCCATTAAAGAAATTCCCGGATGTCAACTCCGGTTTATGCATTTTTATTTTTTTCAAGTTGGCGTTCGAGTGCATCCAGACACAGGTCTATTGCTTCTTCGAAGGTGTCTGCAGTTTTTGAGGCGAACAGATCGGCTGCCGGAGGAACGAGCAATTTTATTCCGGCTTCCTTGTTCATTGAAGTCTCCGGCTTCACTACCTTAAGCGTTATCTCTACCTCGGTTATTGCCTCGAATCTTCGTGACAGTTTGTCTATTTTCTTGTTGATGAAATTAACGAGTTTGTCAGAAATGTCGAAGTGAATCGCTTTGATTTTTGCTTCCATAATCTTTAGGTTTTAGAGATTATAGGACTTGGAGAGTTTCAGTCCCGTTTACAAAGATAAACAAAAAAACGTGATTTTTTGTTAGTTTTGCCGATAAATTTTTAAGATAGGAGATTCCGATTCGTTCCGATTCGTTGCAGAGCACTGAAACCTAAAATCAGACTTGGGCAATAATTCCCTGACTGCGTGGGCCGTGGAGATTCAATGATTTTTATCTTCTTTCGTCGGGTCTTTATGCGCGCTTCTCGGATGGGCATGGCGATAGTCGGCAAGAAGTTCGTTAAAACTGAGATGCGTGTATATCTGGGTTGTGGAGAGCGATTCATGTCCGAGCATTTCACGCACGGCATCGAGATCGGCGCCGTTGTTGACCATGGCCGTGGCAAAGGAATGCCTGAGTGTGTGGGGACTTTTGCGTCCGGCTGATACTCCGGCGAGAGCATCTCTTATGATGCTGTAGAACGCACTCTTTGACAGCCTGCCATGTGGGCCCGAGATGACAGTGGCGGGCCGGGGCAGATCGGGATAGCGTGTATCGCGTATGTCCTGCCATCTTGCTATCTCTTCGGCCAAAGAACCTGGTATCGGAAGAACTCTCTGTTTGTTGCGTTTGCCTGTCACACGGATTTCAAGTGCAGTGAAATCTATGTCATTGTCAGTTAGTGCCAGAAGTTCAGCCTGTCGAAGCCCTAACGAATAAAGCAGTGTCAGAGCTATATGAATCCTCTCCTCCGCAAATCCGTCGTGATTTCTGTCAAGCAGGTCTTCCATTTCTGTCTCCTTTATGAAATTGGGAAGATGTTTTCGCTTTTTTGCAAGTACGAGATCTATCGCCGGATTGGACGTCAGTTTGCCGCGGCGCATGCCCCATCTGAAAAATGCACGTAGACTCTGGATTTTCCGCCGGAGGGTCGCTGCTGTCATTCCGCTGTCTGCAAGTGAGCCTGCCCAGCCCCTGACATCGGCGGTGGAAACTGATTTCAGGATACTGTCTTCATTCTGAAGACTTCCGGAAGAAAACCATTCTGTGAATTGCCGGAGGTCACGCCCGTAAGCTCCCACGGTATTGGAACTTGCCCGTTGTTCGGCTTCCAGATAGGAAAGAAATTCCCTGATCAGTGCACTCATGGTCAAAATTAAGGACACAACAAATCGATATGACATCTATAAGATGCCATATCGAACAGTTTATCCGTTATGACGAAAGTGAAAGAGTCTTATTACTGCTCTGCCTGACGGAGCTGCTGAACGTAGATCGCTTTCACCATCTTCTTGCGGTTGGTCACCGATGGCTTTTCAAATGCCTGACGTGCGCGAAGTTCCTTGATGATGCCTGTTCTTTCAAATTTGCGTTTGAATTTCTTTAAAGCTTTCTCGATGTTCTCGTTCTCTTTAACTTGTACGATAATCATGTGTTGTGAATATTAATTTTTGTTTTTATTTGTTATTCTATTGAACATCCTTCTATGCGGGTCTCCGCGTGGATGGCATGCAAGACCGGGACGCATGCGTCTCATTATGCCTTGCAGCGTGCAAAATTAGTTAAAGTTAAGCGATTGACAAAATATTTTCATAAAAAATTAACCATAAAAACTTTCCACTATGAAAAAATCATTGTTTTGCATGGTTGTCGCCATGTCTGTTATCTTTCCGGTCATTTCACAAGATCATTCTACTGACCCTGACAAATATTACCTTGTAGTCGCCGATGTGGTCGACAGTCGGTCATTTCTTCCCGCTCCTCCCAATACGGCTTCCGCACATTATGCCTATGACAAGGAGCAGTATGTCTGGGGTAAGTCCATGCGCGGCACAGACCGCGGGCGTCGTGCCGTTACCGATGCCAATCTTAATGACGGCTGGCTCGACAGGGATTTCAGTGAGGCGTTCGGGTTTGTGCTGACTCCTGAAAACGCCCCCGAGATATATAAACTTATGACCAATATGAAAGAGGATGCCGGTGATCTTGCCACCCGCACTGCCAAGAATCATTATATGCGTCCAAGACCGTTCATGGTTTTCAACGAACCTTCCGCCACTCCGGCCGATGAGCCCTCTCTGCGTAAAAACGGAAGCTATCCGTCAGGACACACATCTATAGGCTGGGCTACAGCTCTCGTTCTCGCAGAGATTAATCCTGCCCGAAAGGCGGAGATCATCCGGCGCGGTTATGATTTTGGCCAGAGCCGTGTGATCTGCGGAGCCCATTACCAGAGTGATGTCGATGCGGGCCGCATAGTGGGATCAGCCGTAGTCGCGGCTCTACATGCCGACAAGGGATTTCAGAAACAACTTTCAAAAGCGAAAAAGGAGTTTAAGAAATTGCAGAAGAATGCCAATAAGAAAAAATAGGTACGTATAATTATATATGAAGAGACGCCGGCCGGTAGGTCAGCGTCTCTTCTTTGTTTATTTGTCCGACAGCGGCTTGATAGCAGCTCGCGCTTATAGTTTATCGTCTGCTCCGCCTGTTTCTGCCGTTACCTCACGGGCATTTTCTTTAAGTTCCTCTTCGGAAGTATCGGTAAACCATCGGGAGTACATCAGATAATTATGGGCTATCTTGATGTTCATCTCTTTTGCCTTTTCCGGCTCTACCATTTTGACGAATCTGGCGGGGGCTCCGGCCCACATTTCGTGTGCCCCTATCTTAGTCCGGCTTAGTACGACTGATCCTGCCGCCACAAGAGCACCTTCGCCGACTTCAGCATCGTCCATGACTATGGCGCCCATGCCGATAAGTGCGTAATCATGAATTTTCGCGCCATGTATCACCACGTTGTGGCCTATTGACACGTCATTGCCTATTTCGATTGTCGATTTCTGATAGAGAGTATGTAGTACCGAGCCGTCCTGGATGTTTACACGGTCACCTATGGTGATGGTGTTCACATCTCCGCGAAGCACGGTGCCGAACCATACGCTGCATTCGTCACCCATAGTCACGTCTCCTATTATGGCGGCGTTATCGGCTATGTAACAGTCCCGGCCCATTTTGGGTGTAAAACCCCTTACTGTCTTTAAGATCATTTTTAGTGTTTTATCAGGTTTATACCAAAGGTTCGGTTTTTGTGCGGAGCCATTCGGCCTCCTCTGGAGTCAGCAGCGGGGTGAGGCGCTCGCGGACAAGTTTATGATAGTCATTGACCCATTTGATTTCCTCCTCGCTCATTATCTCGAGCTCGAACAGGTTGCGGTCGAACGGAAAGAGAGTCATGGGGTGGAAATGCAGGAATTCCCCGAATTCTGTAGTCTCGTAGTGCTCGGTGACAATCAGATTCTCGCAGCGTATTCCATAATGCCCCTCGAGATAGAGTCCCGGTTCATTACTTGTTATCATACCGGGCTCCAGAGGGGTCGGGTTTATATTCAGTCTTATGTTCTGGGGGCCTTCATGGCAATTGATGAAGTATCCTACGCCATGGCCGGTGCCATGATAATATGCCTTGCCTTCTTTCCACAGGAACTGACGCGCCAGCGCATCGAGCTGATGGCCTGTGGTGCCTGCGGGGAAAATAGCGTTGGACAATGCGATGTGTCCTTTCATTACCAATGTGAAATCATGGCGCTGGGCGGCTGTCGGAGTGCCGAGAGCGACGGTGCGCGTTATGTCGGTGGTGCCGTATATGTATTGACCTCCTGAATCGACGAGCAGAAGGCCGTCTCCTTCTATCACGACGTCGGTCTCTTCTGTCGCCTCATAGTGGACTATGGCTCCGTGTGCGTTCCATCCGAGTATAGGAGAGAAGCTTTCATCCACACATGTCGGGTCGGAAAGCCTCAGGGCGCGTAATCGTCTGCCTAATTCCACTTCTATAAGGCGCCCGTCAGGATATTCCCGTTCTACCATCATGAAGAAGCGTGTCAGCGCGACTCCGTCTTTTTCCATGGCTGTGGCGAGGTTGGAGATCATTGTCGGATTCTTGATGCTTTTCAGTTTTGCGACGCCCGCGCCTCCGAATACGATCGTGCATCCGATATGGTCATATATGCCGCGTGCTGTCTTTTCCGGATCTATCAGAAGGCGTGTCTCTTTGGGAAGTCCGGCTACATATTCTTTTACATTGTCATATGGAAGGGTGCTGATATGATATTTGTCGAGATGTGCCTTGACCTCATCGGTCAGTTTTTCTTCATCAATGAAGAGTACCCTGTTGTTCTCGTCAATATAGAGGAATCCGACATAGATGGGGGAGAAGCAGATGTCGCCGGCTGCACGCAGATTGGTAATCCATGCCAGATCGTCAAGTGCTGACACCAGTATGGCGTTTGCAAGTTCAGCCTTTACTTCTGTGAGAACATCCGTGATTTTTGACTCCACTGTCTGGGCTACTATTTTCTCATCGTGGATGAAGAGTTTGTTCTGTGGCCTTTCCGGACGGTCAGGATATATGTAGTCAAACACCGGGAAATCCGTATCAAGGGTCACTCCGTTGTCATTGAGCTCCTGCTGGAGGCGTTGGGCGTAAGAGACGGAGAATGTCATGCCGTCTATGCCGACTTTGTCGCCTTCGTTTGTGTGCTCGGCAACCCAGTCTATAAGGTCGACCGCATCCGGACCATCCTCTTTCATCATTTTGAAGCCGGTGCCTTCAAGCTGAGCTTCGGCCTGTATAAAATAGCGGGAGTCTGTCCAGCAGAGAGCTTCATCGGCGGTCACTACCGCCGTGCCGTTAGTGCCGTTTTCTGATTCAAAGCCGGTCAGCCATTCCCGGCAGCGCCAATGCCGCGGAGGCAATTCGCTCTGATGGGGGTCGGTGCCGGATATGATACATACGTCTATGTCTCTTTCGGCCATGAGCTTGCGCAGCCGGTCGAGATACTCCTTGTTTTTTTTCATAGTCATCATTATTTTTTTTGTTGTCGGGGCAGTCGCATAGTCGACTTCCTACTGCAAAATTAGCATTTTGACAAGAATAAACAAAAGTTATGTATTTGATGGATTGTTCTAAATGTATCAAAAATGGCCAAAATGGAATTTTGGGGCTATAAAATGCCTTTTTTATTAATGGATATTAGCGAAATTTATTAATTTTGCATTCGAAATACAGAGCCGGAGAAATCCGGTATGAATAAGATGGCAAGTCAAAAATCTTTTAGTAATAGTGATATAAAATTGTAAGTTAGTGGTTGAGTAAGATCTCCGATTTGCTTGTGAAAGTAGACGATTCTAANNTCTAAAAAATCACAGCGCGGCGCCCGATTGTGAAACCGGACGCCGCGCTTGCTTTTTGGAGAATCCCCGATACGTAAACCGCTTACTAATTTCTGTTGAAATAAACGTTTTAATATTTTATCAGTTCTATTTGCAGTCGTTTGCGTGCGCGGACATTTTATGGCGTACGTTATATAAGAGAGTGTTTCAAAATAAGAATCCAATGAAAGTCGTTCTTTTCGATACTGAAGAAAATTATCAGAATCTTCTTCCTTTATCATATACACGTCCTGTCGCTGCATTTCGGATAGGAATAGTGACGATACGTGAGAAATGGGAACATTTTTTACCCGGCGATTATTCTTTCTATCCTAAAGAATATCTGCGTGAGAAATTTCCCATGGAGTGTGCTGATGATGAAGAAGCATTGTTCATAGCCGGCAATAAACTGCCGGACAAGGCCACAGCTCTTGAAGCCTCGCAGTTGCGTCACGGTGATGTGTTGCGTGACAGCGGCGGAATATGGGCATACCGAGGTTTGAGAAAAGACTTTGACTCGCTCTCTCCTGATTGCGGACGGGAAAGTGCCAATGATTCCAGGCGTATCCGGTATGTATTTGATATTTTCGGCATGAATGCGGAAGAAATAGTCAATGACTTCATGTGGTTCACGAGAGACCGTATCGGTATCGCGCCGGACTCTTCGTCAAATATAATCGGCGATGCGAGACTTTCAAACGGGATGCCGGCGCTTTTCATCGAGGAGGGTGCGGTAGTGGAAGGTGCGGTTATAAATCTTAAAGACGGTCCCATATATATAGGTGCCAACGTGCATGTCATGGAGGGAAGCTGCCTTCGGGGACCGCTTGCCGTCTGCAATAAGGCCAAGATACGAATGGGTGCGAAAATTTATGGAGGATCTACATTCGGACCATTCTGTAAGGTCGGAGGAGAAATCGACAATTCCGTGATGTTCGGCTTCAGTAACAAGGCGCACGACGGCTATCTGGGCAATGCGGTTGTCGGTGAATGGTGTAATATNNAATAGGAGCCGGTACCAATTCAAGCAATCTTAAAAATGATTATTCCAAAATACGCATATGGAATTACGCCTCACAGCGCTTCATGAGAACTGATCTGCAATTCTGCGGTCTTATAATGGGAGATCATTCCAAAGCGGGTATCAACTGCATGTTCAACACGGCTACGGTTGTGGGGGTAGGTGTCAACTTTCATGGGGCCGGTTTTCCGCGGCAATTTATTCCAAGCTTCCAGAATGGAAGTCCAGAGGCCGGTTTTTCAGATGTCTCAATCGATACGTTTATGCAGGTGGCCTCAAGAGTTATGGGGCGTCGCGGACTTGAACTGACGGATGTCGACCGTAATATATTCGAGCATATACATAGATCCGCTTCCCGGTTTAAATAATGAAGTCGTATAAAATGTACGACTCCAATGGGAAGCTGTTTAAAATAGTCCTTATAGACATTTCGATNNAATAGATGTGCCGGAATAAAATCCGGCATGTCTTTTTTTAGCGATTCATGGTACATAACAAAATATAAAAGGGGCGTACAAATTATCATTTATTCTTCGCAGCTACTTGTGTAAAATTCATTTGAAATTCATTTGGTATTCATTTT
>DAAV01000035.1:1222-9247 GCA_001701295.1 Bacteroidales bacterium H10 | reverse complement strand
ATTTTATTAAACAAAAATTTGGTTTAAAAATAAAAATAATCTATATTTGCAAAACACATTTAGGAAAGGCGGGTTTCAGATGGATTGATTATTATTTTGAAATGTAAAAGGTTTGAGATTTTTAGTTGATTCACGTAGCCTGCAAAGAATCAAATCACATATTATTTCGAATAAAACCGAAAATGAAGACAAAATCAAATTTCATCCACGTCAGTCTAATGGCAGCCGCTATGGCATGCGNNCGCGAAGCCTGCTAAACAGGGTATTCTTACCGTCCCTGTAGCCGATGGTACGGAAATAAATGTCTATTTGAGAGGGGATGAGTTTTTTCATCAGTATTTCACGGAAGACGGCTATCCTCTTTTTGAAAAAGACGGTTATTTCTATTATGGAGATTACGATGCCGATGGCAATGTGATCGATTCAGGCATAAAGGCTGTTGATGCCGACAAGCGCGGTCAGGCGGCCCGTCAGTTCTTGGCGGGTGTGGATAAGACAAAACTTGAGGAACNNGTGCGCCGGTCTGCCCGTTCATCGCGGCGTGCGAATCTTTTTTCCGATGCCGCCGCGGATGTTTCGCGGCATGCCGCACCGGAGGTGGCCGGCGGGAATGACGGCCCTCCATATGAACGTGGTTACGGACTGTTTCCCGATATCCGTTTTCCTGCTTATGGCAATCAGAAAGCCATAGTGATTCTGGTGGAATATGCCGATGTCAAGTTTAATGCAAATTATGATGCCAAAGATTATTTCACCCGGATGCTTAATGAGGACGGGTTTGATGATTACGGTGGTACCGGATGCGCGGCCGAATATTTCCGTCTCAATTCCGGTGACGCGTTCTGTCCTGAGTTTGATGTGTACGGTCCTTTGACGCTTGCCAATAATATGGCTTATTACGGGGGAAATGGCTGGGGAGGAGATGACCTGCGTCCTGCCGAGATGGTTAAAGAGGCGTGCGAACAACTTGACGATATTGTGGACTTCTCTGAATATGACCGTGATGGTGACGGCGTAGTGGATAATATATTTATTTTTTATGCCGGAAGAGGAGAGGCGTCGGGAGGATCATCGGATACGGTCTGGCCTCATTCGTGGAACATGGCTTCTGCCGGTTATCCTAATCTTTGTTATGACGGTGTGAGAGTTCATACTTACGGCTGTTCCAACGAATGGGAACNNGGGAAAACGGTCGTCCTGACGGGGTGGGAACATTTATTCATGAATTCAGCCATGTAATGGGTCTGCCGGATCTTTATGCCACGAGCTATACCAGTTCATTTACCCCCGGAGCCTGGTCGGCTCTTGATTATGGGCCCTATAACAATGACGGCATGACTCCTCCGAATTACGGAGCATTTGAGCGCTATGCTCTCGGATGGATGAAGCCGAGCGAGATAAAAGCCGCTTTGTCGGCGACTCTTCCTTCCATAGATGAAAATATGGCCGGAATAATAAGAACTGAGAAAGACACGGAGTTTTTTCTTATAGAAAACCGACAGCGGGAGGGGTGGGATGCCTTTGTTCCGGGACATGGCATGCTCATATGGCATGTTGATTATAATGATCAGGTCTGGATGGATAATCGTGTAAATAATAGTCCGTCACATCAGTATGTCGATATCGAGGAGGCTGACGGATCGCAGAGCGAATACAGCAGGGGAGGCGATGCTTTCCCCGGTACTTCCGGCATAACCTCATTCACATCGTTGACATCTCCGGCGATGAAAACCTGGAACGGAACTTCTCTCGAATTTCCCATTACAGATATAGCGGAGAGGGATGGAGTGATTACTTTTAATGTTTCCGGCGGCGCAGAGGTTCCTGTCATGCCTGTAATAGATGTTGCCGATGCGGAAGACGTGACGGCCTATTCGTTCAAGGCATGTTGGAACAAGAATGACGGGTATGATTATCTTCTCTCGGTTTATTGCTATGAGGAGGAAAGTGCCGAAGGCATGAACAGAGAGGTTGCCCGGAGAAATTTTCTGAAAGGTTTCCGGTCGCGAAATGTCGGGGATGTGGATTGCTATTATGTAACCGGGCTTGAGCCGGACAAACAATATTTTTACACCGTTGCGGCAAGCTCGGGTTGGTTTGTCGGTGCCGAGTCCGAGGAAATGGCTGTTTCTACCGGACGTCTCACGCTCGACTATTATACGGTAAAGGTTCTCAAGGCCGACAACATAAGCGACAGCGGCTTCACTGCCAACTGGGAGGCTCTTGATGAGGCCGATGATTATATTCTTGATGTATATACCAAAGTCGCTGGCGATCCGTACACGGAGTTCAATGGGTTTGACGACGGTGTGGTCAATATGGGAGACTGGGTGTCGAACAGTTCGGCGTCCTATGGTATAGCGGCATATTGCGGGAAGGAAATTCCTTCGCTGAGACTCGGCGACGCCCAGTATCTTGAGACTCCGGTATTCGATGATTTCGTAAGTTCGATCTCTTTCTGGCATCGTGGCAACAAGTCGCAGGCAGGAGACATGATATATATTTATGCGGTAAATGCGGAAGATACGGAGACACTTGTGTCTAAAGTCGATGTCAACAGTCAGACCGGAGGTGTCCTCACCACAGTGAGCGATTTACCAGCTGACGCTGTCAAGGTGCGTCTCACTTACGTCAGCTCTTCCGCAAGCGCTCATCTTGCGCTTGATGATGTTTCTGTAAGCCACGGTCATGAATTGACTCCCGCGCTGCTGGAGGATTATACCGACCGTCATGTAGGCAATGTTACATCTTTCGATGTAACGGATCTTGATCCCGGTGCACGGTATTTCTACACGGTAAGGGCGACAGACGGTGTCCATACATCACGTCAGTCAAAAGAAATGGAAGTAAACACCTCTGAATCTTCTGTCAAATCTGTCGCGGCTGAATCCGGCATTCGTATTGACGGCCTGGTAGTTTCCTCGACCAACGGCGACTCAATCACTGTCGCGGATTATACAGGAAGTATCGTGGCATATGGATCGAACAGGGTGATTCTGCCATGTGCAGGACTCTATATAGTGACTGTCCCTGCCAGGGGATATGCGGTCAAGATTATTGCGCGATAACTTAAACCGGTTTCCCACTGGCCTCCTGTTATTTACGTAAGATATTAATATTGTGTGATTCCCGCTGTCATAAGGTTCCGGACTGCGGATCAGAATCTAATTCAGGAACCATGAGAGAGTGTTTATTATGGGAAAATTTCTATCAGGGATTTTTTCGGTTGCTCTGATCATGTCTACGGTGGTCTCACCGTCGCTCGCTCAGATTCTGAAGAAGGACAATGCTGCGTCCACGTCTTCTGCGAAGGCAACAGTAACAATGAAAGCGCAGGCAGCCCCTGCCGAGTCGTTAAAAAAGAACGCCTGGTACTATGCTCTGAAACCGCGAACCGCTCAGAGCCCTATCCGTTCACAGAAAGCTTCAGCCGGCAAGCTGGTCAACAAGGCTGTGGCTAAGTCCGATTCCGAGATTCCTACAATCTATGGTTCGGTCATTTACAATGACCAGATCGATGCAGATCTTGCCACGACCGGACTCTATGAGCTTCCTAAAAGCGAGGGCCCTACAACGTTTCTTTTCCCGGCCCAGGGCGCGAACGGAGGCGGTGTGTGCATAAACGGCGTCTATCACAGTGTCAACTACTTCACATACTTCGGGATGCTTATAGTGTCATATGTATCCAATGACATGGAGGAGGGTGAAGTGCTCGGTATGAGTGAACCCAAGGATCTTTCCGTAATAGGTCGTTGGGCAGTGGATCCCACCTCCGATCCGGCTTCTCCCGATGTGTATGGCATCACTTTTACTCCATCAGGTGATTCAATGCAGCTTTCAAGCCTGGAACTTACAAATNNAACGGCGATTGCACCGGTTGACGGCTATTGGAACTCGATCGCATTTGATAATCAAGGTCAGCTTTATGGTATATCATATACAGGAGAAGAGCAAGGCAGCGACTTCATCGTTACAAATGCTTATCTCAACAAAATTGACAAGACCACAGGCTCTGTGACACCCGTGGCAGAGATTTCAGGTGCTCCGGCTCCACAATATATGTCAAGCTGCTGCATAGATCCGAAGTCCGGCAAAATGTACTGGAATGTATGTCCGGCCGACAATCACAGCTACATGTATGAGGTTGATCTCGCCACCGGAGCCGCCCGTCTTCTCTATCAGATCACAGGCAATGATGAAATTATGGGAATGTTCATCCCCGATCCTGCGGCTGAAGACGGCGCACCGGCGGAGTGTGAGAATATAAAGTTTAACTTCGACGGTTCTTCCCTTTCGGGGAATGTATCGCTAAAGACTCCATCCACTTTCTTCGACGGCACACCCGGTTCAGGTGAACTTATCATTACAGTGCTTGTCAATGACGAGGAGATGGGTTATTCCGAGGCGTCCTGGGGGACGGATATCGAGATTCCGGTAGATCTTTCGCTCACAGGAGCAGGGAGCTATACATTCACGATATTCGCTTCTAATGATGTCGGAATGGGTCCGAGAACCAAGATCAAAAATGTATGGGTAGGAGCCGACACTCCCGAGGCCACAACGGCTACACTGACTTATGTCAACGGCAATATGGAAGTAAGCTGGCTGCCTGTCACTGCTTCAGTCAATGGCGGATATCTCGATCTCGACAACCTGACTTATACTGTCAAGGATAAGGACGGTGCTGTTGTCGCTGAAAACCTTACCGGTACATCCTTCTCTCAGGCTGTTGCCGAACCGGACGAAATCATATCTTATTTCTACACTGTCGAGGCTGTCTGCAACGGGCTCGTTTCCGCTGCCGCCAAGACGAATGTCATAGTGCTTGGTTCTGTCGTACCTCCCTATAAGCCCGACTTCCTGGCAACAGGTTTTGCCGGCTGGACCATAATTGATAGCAATGAAGACAATAAGGTATGGACCATTATGACCGACGGTAATGATGCGGGAGCTGCACGTATCAGCTACAATTCCACCCTTGCGATGGATGACTGGCTGATCACTCCTCCGCTCAGACTCGAGGCCGGCAAAGCTTATGAAGTTTCGTTCGACTCAAAGGCATATGGGTCTATGTTCAAAGAGCGTCTTGAAGTTAAGTTCGGAAAATCGAATTCCGTTGAGGGGATGACAGAGGTTCTTCTTGAACCGACCGACATGGTATCGGGAGATTATGCAAGCTTCTCCCAAATGCTCATTCCGGACGAGGATGGCCTTTACTTCGTAGGCTTCCATGGCATCTCGGATAAAAACAAGTTGCATCTTTATGTTAACAACATCAAGATTGCAGCTGCTGTTTCGGCTCTCGCGCCGGGTCTTGTGTCGAATCTGACTGCAACTCCCGATGCTTCCGGAGCCAACAGGTGTACTGTTTCGTTCAATGCTCCCGACAAGACTATGAACGGCCTTGACCTTGCATCACTCACAAAGGTGGAGATATTGCGCGACGGTGAACTTGTCAAGACTTTCCCCTCTCCCGGCGTAGGTGCGTCTCTGTCGTTCGTCGATGAGATGGAAGCCGGAGGCAACGTTACCTACACGGTTATCGGTCACAATGCCGATGGTGTCGGTCTCAAAGCTAAGGTAAGTGCATTCGTAGGTTTCGACATCCCGGCTGCGGTTCCGTCGGCAAAAATCACAGGAACAGAGGTGGACGGTCAGGTGACAGTAAACTGGGAGCCTGTTACGACCGATATAAACGGCCTGTCATTCCCGGCAGACAAGGTGACTTACATAATCGCTGCGTCCGACGGAAGCAAGTGGGTTCCTTTCGCTGAAAATATCAAGGGGACTTCATATACTTATCAGGCTGTCGAGGCAGGGAAGCAGGAATTCGTACAGTTAGCCGTATTCCCGTCCAGTGATGCAGGTGTCGGTGAAGGTGCGGCGACAGAGATGATTCCTGTCGGAACTCCTTATGATGGCATCTATGAATCATTCACCGGAGGTAAACTTAACTACATTTGGGGTAGCAAGTCGATAAATGGAGGTAATCTTTTGATTTGTACCGATCAGTCATTGGCTGATGTGACGAGTATGGATGGCGATGGCGGATTTGTCACTTTCAACAGCAGCTATGCTGACGGCGGCGCCGATTTCTTCTCCGGTCTCGTATCACTTGGCAAGATGGTTAATCCGGGACTCACATTCTTCCTCTACAATAGCATCAATGAAGAGAATCCTGATAACCGTAACATCAATGAAGTCTCGGTTTCGGTCAGAGAGATCGGTACGGAGAATTGGGTTGAGATAATGAAGCCCACTACTGTCGATGAACTTTGCGACGTCGACAATGCCTGGAACAAGGTTACAGTGTCTCTTGCCACATATGCCGGCAAGAATGTCCAGATCTGCATAACAGGTATCACCAAGTTGTTTGTCAACACCATGATTGATAACATCAGGGTAAGCTCTATACTTGACAATGATCTGCATGCAGTTTCGATTTCCGCTCCTGCGAAGGTTAAGTGCGGCGAGGGATATAATGTAAGCGTAGGCGTTGTCAATGACGGAACGCTTGACGCTCCTGCTTTCTCGGTAGAACTCTATGCCGATGGTAATCTCATTGCAACCAGGGATGTCGAGGGTCTTGCCTCATTGGCGTCGACAAAGGTTGATTTCAATTGTGTCATGTCAGGTCTCGCAACCGAACCGGTAAGCGTATATGCCCGCGTGGCCTATTCCGCAGACGAGAACGAGGCCAACAACCAGAGTTCTTCCGTGGAGGTGATGCCGGTTGTTTCGAAACTTCCAGGTGTTGACAATCTTGAAGGTTCCGCTATAAACGGAGAAGTCAAGCTTACATGGGATGAGCCGACTCTTGAGGGTGGCGAACCTGAAATGATTACTGATGATTTCGAAGACGGAGATGCGTTTGCTCCCGAATATGGCGACTGGACTTTTGTAGATGGCGACGGATGTCCCGTAGGAGGATTCTATGGATTGGAACTTCCCGGAATAATATCAGGTGCTACTCCCGGTTCGTTCTGGATCTGGGATCAGGAGTCAATAAGCGGTGGCAATAAGACATTTGACGCTCACAGTGGCAAGAAGTATCTCTTCTCGCTTTTCCGTAGCGATAACGGTACGGTAGATGATTGGGCGATATCTCCTCAGTTGACAGGGGAGGCTCAGACAATATCCTTCTGGGCAAAGAGCTATGACGGTCAATATCCTGAGTCAATTCAGGTTTATTATTCGACCGGCGGCAAGACGGTTTCCGACTTCGTGGCCATTGAAGAATCTATTGTCGAGGGTGTTCCCGGCGACTGGACAATGTACACGGTTGACCTTCCCCAAGGTGCGAAGTACTTCGCAATACATAGCTTCGCCACAGACTCGTATATGCTTATGATCGATGATGTGACGTATACTCCCGCCGTTCTCGCTGCCACGCTGCAGATAGCAGGTTACAACGTTTATCGTGATGGAGTGAAGATCAACAGCGAATTGGTTTATGAGTGCGAATACATTGACAATAATGTCGTGGAAGACACTCAGTACTCATATATCGTTACTGTCGTATACACGGAGAAGGGCGAATCTAAGCCTTCTGACGAGGTGGTTGTGTTGACTCCGTCGGGTGTCGATTCTGTGCTCAGCGGTGAAATCAGCATTAAGGCTATTGACAGCAAGGTTGTTGTTTCCAACGCGGAGGGCCATGACATTGTCATTTCGGCCGCAAACGGAAGCGTTGTCTACCGTGGTATAGGTCAATCAAAGACCGAAATTGCACTTCCGGGCGGTGTATATATTGTCAAGGCAGGCAACAAGGTTGTGAAGGTGATTGTGAAAGGATAAACAACTTAAGATAATGTCGGTTTGGCCGACACGGTTTCTATTAGAGAGGGGCGTCATACGACGTCCCTCTTTCAGTGCCACGGGCTCGCCCTTATCCGGATCAGGTAGTGGAGAACGCTTTCTTGACATCCTCCCACGCCTGAAGCAATCGTAATAAAACAAGTAACGCGGAATCCAGAAAAGATCCCGCGTTACTTGTTTTATTATGTAAGTAGCTATTAAAAATTA
>DAAV01000035.1:0-1159 GCA_001701295.1 Bacteroidales bacterium H10 | reverse complement strand
CCTTCGCTCCAGAACCGATCCGTCTAAAAAATAGCGGCGTTTTATGTTTATATTAATTTTCAATAGCTACTTATTTTATCAATATCTGATGTATTTCTTGCTGTTCATTATGTAGATGCCTTTATCCCCGTCGTTGAAACGCGTTCCGTCCGGACGGTATTTGATTCCGTCTGCCGGGCTGTTGTCTGTGATATCGTTGATTCTTGCGGTCGGCATGTCATAAACGAGCTGTTCGCCGTTGTGATATACTTTCCGGAGAATAGTCGTATATTCCGTGTCGAGACAATAGCATTGGTTCGTAAGACCGGAGGGGGTTCCGATTCCGACATACCAGTCGACGGTCCCGATACAATTCTCAAGATCTATATCGTCGGCATTATAAAGACTGACTTTCATTATCGGATATTTGAATCCGACCAGATTGCTGAAATCAAGCTCTCCGTCTTTTTTTGCCTTGAACAGATAGGTTTCATCCGATAACTTTCCGTCCCAGCTCATAGATACGATTTCTTGAGGGGCTGATCCGGTATAGAATGAATATACGAGACATTCATCTCTGTCCATATTTTCAGGAGAGACAGCAAATATCTTATAATTGAATTTGTCTATGCGCAGATAAGATATTATTTCCGGGGTTTCGTCTTTGACCTGCGACCATAATTTGTAATTTGTCTTGCCGTTTATATCTTCTGTCCCTTCAATCCATTGATTTACTGTAAAAGCCGATTCATCGGTAAAAATCGAAGATTTTACTTCCATTTCCCATTTTGTTCCGGGTTCTATATATATAATATTCGGCCAATCGGGATCTCCGTGCTGCGGTTCATCGGCCAAGGCTTTGGGATTATGATAAACCAGTATTCCCAAGGCTGCGGTTATCATTAAAACTTTTTTTAAACTCATAGTCTATAATTTTATGTGATTAGATATTTATTTTTACTCCAAAGAAACTCTTTAATTCATAATCTTATTTTTGGTTAAACTTATTGATTGTCCTCAAAATAAGTAGTATGGATTAAAGTAATAGTTTCTACTGTCTGTTTTTTATGTTATTCAGAACGTCAGTTTTATATATGAAACTAAAAAAAAAGATTAAATATTGTAAGTAAAATTTAATATATATTTACAAAAAAAGAAGTTTTTTGGTATGACGCTTTGC
>DAAV01000112.1:7812-17784 GCA_001701295.1 Bacteroidales bacterium H10 | reverse complement strand
CGATGCTGTAGGAATGTCTACGGTACCGGAGGTTATTGTAGCTAACCATGCCGGCATGAGGGTTTTCGGAATTTCCGTTATAACTGATCTTGGAGGCAAGGATATCAAGGAAGTTCCGACTCATGAGGAAGTCCAGAAAGCGGCGGTCAAGGCCCAGCCGGTAATGACAAAGCTCATCAAGGAAATGTTGACAAGAATTTAAAAATATTTTAATTATCAGGGAGACGTAAGATTATTTTGATATAAAGTTTTACGTCTCTTTTATTTATATTTATGGAAAACAAACAGACTGAAATCTCGTCTATAGGCGAGTTTGGACTCATAGATCGTCTTACACGTGACTTTCCTATTAAAAATCCTTCTTCGCATTATGGTGTCGGTGACGATGCAGCTGTCCTTGGTTTTGGAGACAAGGAAGCGCTTGTGACGACCGATCTTTTGCTTGAAGGCATTCATTTTGATCTCAGATATGTGCCGCTGAAACATCTCGGTTACAAAGCCGCGGTTGTCAATTTCAGCGATATATATGCTATGAATGGCCAGCCTAAACAGATTACTGTCAGTTTGGGTGTCTCAAGCCGTTTTACTGTAGAACATATTGAAGAGCTTTATTCCGGTATAAGACTTGCATGTGAGATATATGGTGTTGATCTCGTAGGTGGGGATACATCCGCGTCTGTCACCGGTCTTGTCATAAGTGTGACATGTATCGGTGAGGCCTCTAAGGAAGAAATTGTCTATAGGAACGGAGCCAGACCGACCGACTTGATTTGTGTCAGCGGTGATCTCGGGGCGGCCTATATGGGTCTGCAGCTTCTTGAACGCGAGAATCAGGTGGCAGCCAAATCACAATCTGATTTTCAGCCTGATTTCAGTGGAAAGGAATATATCCTTGAGCGCCAGCTGAAGCCGGAGGCAAGGAAAGATATAATACGCCTGCTCGCTGAAAACGGTATCCGTCCTACGGCCATGATGGATGTGAGCGATGGCCTTTCGTCCGAACTCCTTCATATCTGCAAGAGCTCTGATGTGGGTTGTCGGGTATATGAGGACAGGATACCTATTGATTATCAGACCGCGATAATGGCGGAGGAATTCAATATGAATCTTGTGATGACGGCCATGAACGGTGGCGAGGACTATGAACTTCTGTTTACCGTGCCTTTGAAAGACAATGATAAAATCGAGAAACTTAAGGGCATTACTATGATCGGCTATATAACGAAGCCGGAACTTGGAGCCGCAATGGTTACAAGAGATGGCAGTGAGATTGCTATCAGAGCCCAGGGTTGGAATGCGTTCTCTGCGGGACAACCGGAAGATGCAGCCGGAGTTTAAACGGTTTGTTAGCAAATATAAACTTAATTTAACAAGGCATATTAACATAATTAAGTTAATTGTGCTAATTTTGCATTAAGAAAATGAAGCGATCGCGGCTAATGTCATTTCAGTGTGACAGGCATTGCCATATCGCCGGACCAATTTGAATTTTATTTTTATGGATGAAACAGTAAACATCAGAGAACTGCAGGATCTGATCGCATCAAAAAGCAATTTTGTTACAATGATCCGTACTGGTATGGATCATCGGATCGTTGGCCAGAAACATCTGGTTGATTCTTTATTGATAGCTCTGCTTTGTAACGGGCACATTCTTCTGGAAGGTGTTCCCGGTCTTGCCAAGACTCTTGCCATAAAGACTCTTGCCAGCTTGGTCGACGCAAAATACAGCCGTGTCCAGTTCACTCCGGATCTTCTTCCTGCCGATGTGATAGGAACATTGATATACAGTGTCAAGAAAGAATCTTTCGAAGTCAAGAAAGGTCCTATATTTGCGAATTTCGTGCTTGCGGATGAGATCAACCGCGCTCCGGCAAAAGTGCAGAGTGCTTTGCTCGAGGCCATGCAGGAGCGTCAGGTCACTATAGGAGACGATACGTATCCTCTTCCGTCGCCATTCCTTGTAATGGCTACGCAAAACCCGATCGAACAGGAAGGTACTTATCCTTTGCCTGAGGCTCAAGTAGACCGTTTCCTGCTCAAGGTCGTGATCGGATATCCCGATAAAGAGGAAGAAAAGATAATCATACGTCAGAACATACGTGGCGTCCAGACTCCCGTGTCGCCGATTATAAATCCGCGTGACATTCAGGAGGTTCAGAAAATTGTGGAGAAAATATATATCGACGAGAAAATTGAAAATTATATTGTCGATATAGTCTTTGCGACACGTCAGCCGTCCAAATATGGTCTGTCTGATCTGCAGGGCATTATTTCTTTCGGTGCGTCTCCACGTGCTTCTATAAGCCTTGCGCTTGCTTCCCGGGCATATGCTTTCCTGCAGGGCAGGGGATATGTGATTCCGGAAGACGTCCGTGCTGTCTGTCATGATGTGCTCCGTCATCGTATCGGTCTGACATACGAGGCTGAGGCAAACAATATAAATGCTGATGAGGTGATCACTGACATTCTTGACAAAGTGGCGGTGCCCTGATAAAATAATCGCGATTTATGGATGCCAATGAACTCTTAAAAAAGATTCGCAGGATCGAGATCAAGACCCGGGGCTTGAGTCAGAATATATTTGCGGGTGAATATCACAGTGCCTTTAAAGGCAGGGGCGTGATATTCAGCGAAGTGCGTGAATATGAGCCGGGAGATGACGTGCGTGATATAGACTGGAATGTCACTTCCCGACATAACAAACCGTATGTCAAGGTCTACGAAGAGGAGCGCGAGATGACTGTGATGCTGCTCATAGATGTGAGCGGCAGCAGAAATTTTGGCGCGGCCGGCGATATTAAAAAAGAGAAGATGGCTGAAATTGCCGCGACGCTTGCTTTCTCTTCTATACAGAACAACGACAAAGTCGGGGTGATTTTCTTTTCTGACAAGATTGAAAAGTTTATCCCTCCTAAAAAAGGACGGAAACACATCCTTCTGATCATCCGCGAGATAATCAATTTTGAACCGGAAAGCATAGGAACCGATATAGACATCGCTCTCCGTTTTTTGACAAATGCCATAAAGAAGCGTTCGACTGCGTTTCTTATCAGTGATTTTATCGATGATCACGACTTTTTTAAAAGCATGTCGATTTCTAACAGGAAGCATGATCTTGCGGCTATACAGGTATATGACAGACGGGATGCGGATATGCCGGATGTCGGATTAGTAAGGTTGCGCGACATGGAGACCGGTTCGGATATATGGGTAGATACTTCTTCTAAAAGTGTTCGTGCCAATTATGCGAAATCATGGTATATGCGACAGCAGAAACTCGTGTCTGCGACCTCGAGAAGCGGTGTGGATCTTGCATCTATCACTACAGATGAGGATTTTGTCAAAGCGTTGCTCGGCCTTTTTAGACGCAGGGCTGTAGTGCGTTGACATCTTTAATTTTAAACAGCTTCTTAATTGACACATACTTAAAAGTGTTATGGATTTTAGACTCTTGAAAAAAACAGTTCTGTCGGTATTGGCTGTATTTTTTTCTTTTCCTTTGTTTGCCGCGCCTGCGGTACAGGTCAAGCTTGATTCTGTCAATCTGCTGATGGGAAAAATGACAGTTCTCCATCTTTCTGTCACTCAGCCGAAAGATGTTAAGGGTGCGTTTCCCTTATTGAGCCGCGTTCAGGAGAATGGAATCATTCCCATATGCGGCGACAGCGTTGAACTCCGCGCTCCTTCGAGAGTCGATACTGTTGAAAACGGCAATAATCTGACTATAACTTATGATGTCCCGGTTCAGGCTTTTGATTCGGGATATTATCGATTACCGGAATTCGCGTATGTATACGGAAAGGATACTGTCCTTTCGAAGAGCCTTGGCATAAAGGTTGTTCCTGTCCTTGCCGAAGCGGATACTCCGATTTATGATTACGCATCTACTGCTGGTCCGGAGAATCCTTCGATATTTGACCATGTGCCTGATTGGATTGTCGATTATTGGTGGGTGGTATTGATAATCGTTCTTGCGGTATTGGCATTCCTTTATGCGATGCGAAGATATCGCAAGGAGGGTTCTTTACTTCCCAAAAAGCCTGAACCTACGCCATATGAGGCCGCTATGTCGGCTCTCAGGATTCTTAAAGATAAAAAGCTGTGGGAACAAGGTATGGAAAAGGTGTATTTTACAGAATTGACAGATATTCTCCGTCTGTATCTGTATAGACGATTTGGTATAAATGCGGCTGAGATGACCTCGCGGCAGATTCTTGCAAGTCTGAAAAAAAATAAGGATACTCAGGATAAGAGGGTTTATTTCCGGCAGATTCTTGACATGGCGGATTTTGTAAAATTTGCAAAAGTCCGTCCGTTGCCTGAAGATAACGTAAAGGCATATGACAATGCTCTCAGATTTGTCGAGGAGACAAAACCGCTTCCGGTTGAAGAGGAAAATACCGATCCTCAGAAAGGAGGTGAAAAATGATGTTCCGTCATCCATATATTCTGTTCCTGTTGATTGTGCTTCTGCCGCTGATTGCGTGGTATGTCGCCAAGTGGAAGAATTCCAATCCGTCGATTGGAATTTCTACTGTAGCTTCTTTGAGTACGCACAAAGCGAAGTTCAAGGTCTGGCTTATGCATTTCTGTTTTATACTTCAGCTTGTTGCTGTAGCGGCTATTGTGGTGGCTCTCGCGCGCCCGCAGACACATGATTCCTTGCGTTCATCAAGTATCGAGGGAACAGATATCGTACTCGCACTGGATATTTCAAGCAGTATGCTTGCCACTGATCTGCAGCCCAATAGAATCGAAGCTGCCAAAGAAGTCGCATCAAAATTTGTAAGCCAGCGGCCTAATGATAATATCGGATTTGTTGTTTTCTCAGGTGAGAGTCTTTCCCTTATGCCTCTTACTACTGATAAGGCTGCTCTTATCAATGCCATCAGCAGTACGAAAACCGGTGCCCTTAACGACGGGACGGCCATTGGTGACGGAATTGCCTCGGCAATCAACAGGCTTGTTTCAGGACAGGCCAAGTCAAAGAGCATCATCCTTCTTACGGACGGTACAAACAACGCCGGAGAGGTGGCTCCTTCTACAGCTGCACAGATAGCCAGACAAAAAGGCATAAAGATTTATTCTATCGGTGTCGGAACCAATGGTACCATCAGTATCACCGATCCGTATGGCTTCTCAACAACGACAATGGAAACCAAGATTGATGAGGGAGCTCTTAAAGGAATTGCAGATGTCACTGGTGGAAAATATTTCCGTGCCACAGATTCCCGTATGTTGCGCAATGTGTTTGATGAAATTGACAAACTCGAAAAATCGAAACTCAATGTCAACAATTTCACTCAGACGGAAGAGAATTTTATGCCCTGGATTCTGGTGGCGTTATGTGCTATGGGTTTACAGTTGTTGTTAAGATACACCGTTTTGCGCCGGATCCCTTGATTTGGTGAGATAATAATTGCATTTTCTACATTATGTTTAGTTTCGCATATCCCGAATTATTATTGCTCTTGCTTCTGGTGCCCCTGTTTGTTATTCTTTATGCATGGGCACGCTTCACTCGGCGCAGGAATTTAAAGAAATTCGGAAAACTGAAGGTTATCGGTAGTCTTATGCCGGAAGTCTCTCCCTATAAGCCTCCGTTGAAGATTACAGTCCAGATGCTTGCGTTGGTGTTTGTCATTCTTGCCTTTGCCAGACCTTGGGGTGGAGTGAAGGATGAAAAAACTTTGAAGGAAGGTATCGAAGTCGTCATCGCTGTCGACGCCTCGAATTCAATGTTGGCTTCTGCTTCGGATAGTCCGGATGGACCTGATACGATGAGGACTGCCAAACTGATTCTCGAAAAACTTATCAACAGACTGGATAATGACCGGGTGGGACTTATTGTCTATGCCGGTCAGGCATACACGCTCATCCCCGTGACGAATGATTATGTCTCGGCCAAGATGTTCCTTAATTCAATAGACCCTTCGCAGATCGCACAGCAAGGTACCAATATGACATCTGCTATAGAAATGGCGACTAATTCATTCAGCGATAATAAAAATATCGGGAAGGCGATTATACTTATTACCGATGCTGAAGAGCTTGAAGATCAGGACGGTGTAATGGCGTCGGCTGAAGATGCTGTCAAAAAGGGAATACAGATTGATGTGGTAGGAGTCGGGCAGTCTTTGCCGGTGACTATTCCCGAAAATGGCGCGCTTATGATTGACGAGCAGACTGGTGAACCTGTTAAGACAGCTCTTAATGAAGAACTTGCCGCCAAGATATCGGTAGCCGGTAAAGGCATATATGTGAACGCCTCTTCAAGGGATGCCCTCAGCGATCTGGAACGTCAACTCGGTAAGTTGAAAAAGGCGGCTCTTGAGTCAAGTGTGTATTCACAGCATGATGAATTGTTCGGAGTATTCGCATGGCTTGCATTGGCATGTTTAATAATCGATATTTTCTTATTGGAACGTAAGATAAGCTGGCTTGATAAAATCACGTTCTTTAAGAAGGAGGAAAAGAAATGAAACTACGGGTTATTGTCATATTGATTCTGTCAATCGCCGGAACAGTATTTATGAATTCTGTTTCTGCCGCTTCGACACGTAAGGAACGTATTCTGATCAATAAAGGTAACAGCCTTTATAAAGATCGGAAATATACAGAGGCTCAGAAAATGTATCAGGAGGCGCTTGTTGAGAATGCTGCTTCTGCTGAAGCCCGTTATAATCTCGGGCTTTCATTGGTGCGTCAGATAGCAAATCCTGCGGATACTACTGCCAGGAACCGCCAATTGATGGATCAGGCAATTAAGAATTTTACGGAGGTGGCATCACTTGCAAAGACAAAACCTGGTCTGGCTGCAAAAGCGAATTATAATTTGGGAAATCTCGAGTTCAATGCCAAGGATTTTCAGAAAGCCGTGGAATATTACAAACAATCGCTGCGTATAGATCCGTCGGACGACCGGGCACGTAAAAATCTGAGGATTGCCCAAAAAAATCTGCAGAAACAGAATAAAGATCAAAATAAGGACCAGAACCAGAACAAAGATCAGAATAAGGACCAGAATAAGAATCAGGACAAATCTGATAAGGAGCAAGATAAAAATCAGAATAAGGACACAAATAAAGACAAAAACGAAAATCAGCAGAAAGACAAGCAGAATCTGAGTCAGCAGTCAGCCTCTCAGATCCTTCAGGCCATTGACAATAAGGAAAGTGCCACACGTGCACGTGTCAATAAGGCGAATAAACGTGAAAAATCAGAGGCCGCCGGCCGTAATACTCGTAGATGGTGATTGTAAGACTGTATATATCGGTTGTATTGTTTATGTCGTTTTTTTTCATGTCATTTGCACATGAAAATTCTCGTACGGATTCTGATGCGGTAGATTTATCCATTGAGTGCCGGATGGAACCTGCTGTGATTTATGAACGTCAGCCGGCTTCGCTTGTCGTTACATTGCGCAGTTCCACTCCGGATATAGCTTTTGCCGATGTAGTGACGCCTCCGTCTCTGATAAAAGGGGAATATGCCACTTTTCAGAAAGTGTCGCCTGCAGGAAACGCTTATAAGGAGGTCGTCGACGGAAAGACGTATTATTGTTTCCCGTTGGAGGCTTCTGTGATAACTATGGCCGATAAGGGTTCGTATACAATCGGTGGGGGGGAATACACGATAGGCGTTGCTTATCCTGTTGTTGTAAATGATCCGTTTTGGGGACCGAGGCGTTCTACGGAAGTAAAGCGTTTAAATATCCCGGTTAAAAAAAAATCTTTCAAGGTGCGTGATTTACCCAATCCTCCTGACTCAATTGATTTTTCAGGATCTGTCGGACAGTTCACTGTCGAGACTGTAATTCCCCGGGGAGATATATTTGTCAACGAGGAAGCTACCGCGATAGTGGTGCTTAGAGGCTCAGGCATGATTGCGGATGCGACTATGCCTGAGTATAGGGATGCATTCAAGAACGGTGTTAAATTGAAATCGGTTTCGGAATCGCGTAATGCGGTTTATGATAATGGGAAAATGATTTCGGAACTGCAGCTCGAATGTACATTTATTCCCACTCAACGAGACAATGTCGAGATCGGAGAAGTATTGTTCAGTTATTTTGATCCCGACACCGGCGCATATAGTGTGGCTCGGTCGAGTCCTGTGAAGATTGAGGTCAAATCTTCGACATCCAAGAGAGAAAGTTTATCTATATGACATTATTTGGTTAGTTCATCCACTATAGAATCATGCTTAGAAAAATCCATATATTATTGTTGGTTTTGATTCTGACCGCATCATCAGCCTTTGCGGCATCTGTTAAGGTCTCGGTGTCTCCTCAGAGGGGTAAAAGTAGAATTGAAGTCGGTGATTTGTTCTATCTGACGATTGAAGTCAGCAATATTACCTCTTCACCTGCGCGGCCGGATAATGTCGGCGGTGCACGACTTGTCTATTTTGACCGTACACGTGAGGAAAGCGGCTTTTCAAGCATAAATGGAGTGACCACTCAGTCATATGCCGCTACTTATACCGCAACCATGCGGGCGACAAAAGAAGGCTCATATTCGTATGGACCAATCAATGTGGGTGGGGTGAAGAGCAACCAGGTCCGGTATTCTATCGGTTCGGCATCGCCTTCTGTGCAAAACAATCCTGCCGTCCCTGATCCAGGCGCTTCGGGCCAAGATGACGATGCATCCGATAAACCTAAATTTATTGGTAAAGGCGATGGCAATCTGTTTCTTAGAGCAAGTGTATCAAGTACAACCGCATATGAGCAGCAGGCCATAGTTTATACTGTAAAATTGTATACTACCTACGATGCGATCAAATTTGTCGGAGCCACTGCGGCGCCTAAATTTGACGGATTCGTTATTGAGGAGTCAAAAGATATATCTACTCAGCTGTCTTTCGAGACCTATCAGGGAAAAACTTATGCCACAGCTGTCATAGCAAGATATATTATATTCCCACAGATGACTGGAAATCTGAAAGTCACGGGTAATAATTATACTATTGCCGTAGACCGGAGGGAATACTACCATGATTCTTTCTTTGGCAATATGTCATTCAGCACACCGTTGCAACTGAACGTATCACCTAATGATCTTGTAGTAAATGTAAAAGAACTGCCCTCGCCTAAACCTGCCGATTTCTCCGGTGCGGTCGGTTCCTTCAAGCTTACGTCACAACTTAAGAATTCTCAGTTCCGCACTAATCAGGCCGGGTCCATTGTATATACACTCTCGGGAACAGGTAATATCAAATATGTCCAGTTGCCGGATCTTTCGGCACAATACCCTCCTGAACTTGAAATATATACCCCCACAACTAAACAAGATATAACCGTTGGCTCCTCCAGCGTGTCGGGTACGGTTTCATTCGATTACTCCTTTATGCCTTTGGAGGAAGGTGATTTTAAGNNGCTTGTATATTTCAATCCCGAGTCCGGGAAATATGAGACTTCTGTTGCCAAAGGTTATTCAGTACATGTAGGGAAAGGTTCTCGTGTCAAGGAAGATGGCGCGCGTATGCATCTGAAGTTTGATTCGGAACTTCAGAAAGTAGATGTCTCCTCTCTTGCAAAGGATAAGAAGCCATACGTCTATACCGTGGGGTATTGGATATGGTTCGTGTTATCTCTCGTTATACTGACTTGTGCCGTAATCATATATCGCAGATATGTCAGTGCACATTCCGATATGGTTGCGTTCAATAGTCGCAGGGCAGACAAATTGGCACGTAAACGTCTTAAAAAAGCTGCTGTCGCGTTGAGAAGGAATGATTCCGATAAATTTTATGACGAATTGTTGATAGCTTTGTGGGGCTACCTTGGTGATAAACTCAAGATGCCGACTTCCGAACTTATGCGTGATAATGTCAGACAGGTATTGGTTTCGCGCGGCGTGAAGGAAGATGTCATTGATACGTTTATCAAAATAATTGATGATGCGGAATTCGCTAAGTATTCTTCAGCAGGAGGAAGCGCGGATTTGAATAGATCCTACAGAGAAG
>DAAV01000112.1:7061-7807 GCA_001701295.1 Bacteroidales bacterium H10 | reverse complement strand
AAGTGATCAGATTAAACATATAATTCAGATCGAAATGAAATCATTATTCCCGAAATTCTTGGTTTTGACAACTGTGATTATTCTGGGCAGTGTGTCTCTTTGGGCCGGCAATATAGAAGAAGCGGATTCTGCATATTTAAAAGGTGATTATGCTCAAGCTGTAGAATATTATAAGAAGGTTGTGGATACGGATGGCCTTTCCTCCGCTCTATGCTATGATCTCGGGAATGCTTATGCCAAGGGAGGAGATTATGGCCACGCGCTGGTAAATTTTANNTTTTATTCGTGCGTTGAGGCTTGATCCTTCTAATGCGCAGGCAAAATCAAACGTGGCTTATGTGGAGTCAAAGGTATACGACAGTAACCGGTCTGAACTTAAAGGAAAAAAACTTTCTATAGATCCTGATGGCAATACGTTTTTTTCTTCCGTAAGGCTTTTCATTTGCCGAGATCATCTAAGTAATACCTGGGCTGTATGGGCAGTCTCCGCATTTGTTATTTTTGTCCTGTGTCTTGCTCTCTATATCTTTTCAAAAAAAGTGATAGCACGAAAGATCGGCTTCTTCGGAGGTTTCGTGTGTCTCGGTATTTCATTGATAACCCTTGTCTTTGCCTTTATGGCCGCTGCTTATAAGTCGGACGAGGGTGTCATTATTGGCGGGAAAGTCCGGCTGATGAGTGAGGCATCTGTTAATTCCAAAGAAAATCCTGTTGCGCTTACGCGGGGCACGCGGGTTACAATTCTG
>DAAV01000112.1:0-6990 GCA_001701295.1 Bacteroidales bacterium H10 | reverse complement strand
AGAGAGTGTTTCAAAATAAAAGCTTATTCGGAAATTGTATAAAGCACCGGAAAAGACACAAATGAAGTTGCTGAAACCGGCATAATTGTTTTCTTGGATTAAATTTAAGCAGTCTATATGACAGTCTTACTAAATTACTAAAATAATAGAACGGTTATTTTATTATAGTCGTTCGCTATTAAAAATATGTTTAAAAACAATATAAATATTTATCTATATATTTTTGCAAACCGATATTTTTTGATTAATTTAGCAAAAGATAATAAACGATCGCTCTCCATCGAAAAACTCAAACGTAACTAATAATTTATATAATTATGAGCAAGACCATCACATTCAACGAACTTCGTCGTCTGAAAGACAGTTTGCCTGACGGCGCCACTCATCGCATCGCTGATGAACTTAACGTAACGGTCCAGACAGTACGCAATTATTTCGGCGGCGTCAATTATCAGTTTGGTAAAAATGCAGGTCTTCATATCGAACCGGGACCCGATGGCGGTATTGTGGTTCTTGATGATACTACAATCTATGACATGGCCCTTAAGATCCTTGAAGAGCAGAACAACCAGTAATCCGGGAGTGTAGGTTATGGGAAACGATGGTGATCTGATAACTCTTGTTGTACATACGGAGGAAAGGGCTTTGAGACTTAAAGAGATTCTTGAGTTTCATGATATTCCTGTGAGGCTTGAAGATGTAGAACTCCCGGGGATTCCTTTGCAGATCGCTCCAAAGAAAGTCAGGATCCCTATCGCTTCTTTGGCTCTCGGCTTGAAAATTCTTGAAAGCGGAGATGCTAATTCCACCCCTCTTGCAGTAATTAAAATGACGGGTATGGGCAGTAATCTGCTCATTCCCGTCGACTTTTCTCCATCGAGCATGATGGCGGTTCGTGTAGGTTTTTTTCTCGCGGAAAAATTCGGCGTCGAACCTATAATCCTTCATTCCTACATTGCGCCTCTGTTTACATCGCCGGAAGTTACAGGCGAGGACATAGATGATATATCTGACTCGGAACTCGAGGCGGTGGAAGCGTTGAACCTTCGGAAAGTCGCGGCATCGCAATTGTCAAAGTTCAAAGCGGATGTGGCGAAGGCAGTATCTGACAGAGTGCTTCCCGACATAAAATTTTCTACTACCCTGCTTGAGGGAATTCCCGAGCAGGTAATTCAGGAGTATTGCAAACAGAATCATCCTGTGATGGTAGTGATGGCTACCCGCGGCATAGACAAAAAAGAATCCGATCTTGTCGGAAGTGTTACAGCTGAAGTTATTGATTCATGCCGTGTGCCGGTCTTTACCGTACCCGAAAACTATGAGCCGCTTGGAGTAGAGGGTATAAAACGCATTGCAATGTTTTGTACGTTCACGAGTTTTGATCTGATTACGATCCGTGGACTAATGAGGATGTTCGATTATCCATCCTGCGATTTTCATCTTTTACCGGTCAGTGATCGTCCCATCTCCAATGTTCATGGCAAACTTGACGAGATGTGTCGCTATCTTTCGGATATGTTTCCCACAGCGCGGTTCCATGCGGCGTCCTCATTGAAAGGCAAATTTGACGAACGGGTAAGTAAAGTTCTCTCGGATGAGGATATTCAGCTTATAATAGTTCCTAACAAAAAGTGAAGTGCGTTCAGCAGATTCTTTCATCCGACGTTGGCTCACCGGATACTTTTTGACCGGGATGTTCCGTTGCTTGTAGTTCCAGTCTGAATTAAGAGCTCTTAATAAATTAGTGATGTTGGCCGCGATTTTCGCGGCTAAATTTTTTTTTGTATTTTTGTAAACTTTATTAGTCGACACACTTTAATATAGAAGTAGTACATTAATATAGAAGTAGTACATTTGTACGACTTCATAATCATGATAATTTAATCAAGCGGTTAGCGGTTTATGATTTATCCAGAAGATTTCGAGTCAAAAATAGGTTTTGATACCATACGGCGTATACTCATTCAATTGACTACGACACGGATAGGATATGAGGAAGTAGACAGAATGTCATTTTCTACTGATTTTGAAGCTGTATTGCATTCTCTTGGAAGTGTCCGGGAGATGATGGATATACGGATGAAAGGATTACCGTTTCCCTCATTGTCAGCTCATGATATCATCGCATATATTGCTGAGATAAAGGCTGAGAATTCATTTATGAGTGCGGATCGCCTTTATAAGTTGATGCAGATGTTGACTTCGTTTGCTGAAGTAAGAGCTTTTTTCGATTTGCAACATGAGGATAATTCGCAGCTCCCTTTATATCCTGAGTTGTGTCAGGATATAGTCCCGCTTTCCCAGTTTCCTCAGTTAATCCGTGTTATATCTAATGCGATCAATAAATTCGGTGAAATAAAAGATACCGCTTCACCGGCTTTATATGAGGTGAGACAATCCATTAAGGCTGCCGGCGGAACAATGCAGCGTGCCATGAGACGTGTTATGGACAGGGCGATCGCGGCGGGAATAATTGAAAAAGATGCCGCTCCTGCAATGCGCGACGGCCGTCTGGTGATACCTGTTGCGGCGGGACTTAAAAGACAGATAAATGGTATAGTGCATGACGAGAGTGCGACTGGAAAGACTGTTTTTATTGAGCCTGCGGAAGTCGTGGAGGCCGGAAACAGGCTCCGCGAACTGCATATGGAGGAAAAACGGGAGGAAATAGCTGTGCTTATCGCTCTTGCAACTGAAATACGTCCCTATGCGGAAGAAATTGCGGAAAGTTGTCATGTAATAGGAAAGCTGGATTTTATCAATGCTAAAGCCGCATTTTGCATTGATGTCAATGCATCTATGCCTCATGTTGAAGACAAGCCGGAAATAGAGTGGTATCATGCAGTGCATCCCTCTTTGTTGATTTCTTTACGTCAGCACGGAAGGGATGTTGTTCCGTTAAATATTACATTGTCGGAAGAAAAACGTATATTGATCATATCAGGTCCGAATGCAGGCGGTAAATCGGTATGTCTCAAGACTGTCGCTGTGGTACAGTATATGATGCAATGTGGATTGCTGCCTACGGTCTATGATAATTCACATATGGGATTTTTCAAGAAGCTGTTTATTGATATAGGGGATGAGCAGTCTTTTGAGAATGATCTGTCGACATATTCTTCGCATCTTCGCAACATGCGCTTCTTCCTTAGTCATGCCGATGAGAGAACTCTTTTATTGGCTGACGAAATGGGCTCGGGCACCGAGCCACAGATTGGCGGCGCAATGGCACAGGCTATACTTGATAACCTTGGACGTAAACATTGCTATGGTGTGGTGACGACGCATTATCAGAATCTTAAAACATTTGCAGATAATTGTCCGGGATTTGTTAATGGTGCTATGTTGTATGATAGAGCGCGCCTTGAACCCACATTTCAGCTTTCCATAGGTAATCCGGGTAGCTCTTTTGCGATAGATATAGCCCACAAGATGGGATTGCCGGTAGAGGTGATAGACGAGGCTAAGAAAATCGTGGGAGAGGAGTATGTCAATCTTGACAAGTATCTTTCCGATATTGCGCGCGACCGTAAATATTGGGCGAATAAACGTCAGAATATAAAAGAAAAAGAGAATAAACTCGATGCTCTTTTGTCAAAATATGAAGAGGTGGCCGGAGATCTCAAGGCCCGCAGGAAAATTATTCTCGATGACGCGCGGCGTGAGGCGAAAGATATTTTGGCTGAGACAAACGCAAAAATAGAGCGTACTATTCTTGAGATTCGTAAGGCTCAGGCAGAGAAGGAAAGAACGCGGCAGTTGCGCAAGGAACTGAAAGAGTTTGCTGAGGCCTCGGACTGNNCCATCTCAACATATTCGTAAACTTAAACATAAAAGCAGAAAGCCTAAAGTTGAGACCGTACGTCCTCAACCGACAGAATCTAAAACTATAGAAACCGGTGATTTTGTCAAGCTTGATGGAGGTGCTTCGGTTGGTGAGGTTTTATCTGTTTCAGGAAAGAAGGCTGAAGTGGCTTTTGGCGCTTTACGTACTTTTGTAGAGGTGTCCAGACTGAAAAAGACGCAGCGTCCGAAACCGGCTGCTCTTTCATCTGTCTCTACTGTCAGCAGTTCGACCGTTGATGATAGCAGACGCCGTCAATTGAATTTTAAAAATGAGATTGATGTCCGTGGCATGCGGGCAGATGAGGCGTTGCAGGCGGTGACTTATTTCCTTGATGATGCGATACAGTTCAATGCGGGACGTGTGCGTATTCTGCACGGAACGGGGCATGGTATTCTTAAGACGTTGATTCGTCAGCAATTGAAGACTGTTCCCGGTGTAGAGTCGTTCGATGATGAGGATATAAGATTCGGTGGTGCCGGAATTACTGTGGTAAACCTTTCTTAATCTCAGAAAAAGTTGTAATTTTGCATTTCAATTTGCGGATGGGCGTATCTCTTCTCGGATATGTCTTATTCGCAGGATATTTTTAACGAGACGCACTTCAATGTTTAAAAAAACATACTTGGCGCTGTGGCTGTTGCTTTCTGTTGCATTGATTGTCGTTCTTCTGGTTGCGTTTTCCGATGATATTGTTATTGGAGGAAAGACATTCAGAAAGGCACCTGTAGCGGATTTGTTTGCCACCGATAGTCTGTCGGTTGAATTGGCGGAAGCCGGAACCGATTCCATACCGGAATTGATCGAAGAGATAAAAACCGATTCGCTTCCTCAGTCCATTTTTATCTTTGGCGATTCGATGACATTTAATCTGGCGCTTAGACTGGCTCAATATGCAAAACAGAACGGTCATGTCATAAACTCGGTTAATTGGGATTCAAGCAATACTAAAATTTGGGCTGAACATGACACTCTTGCATATTATATAGAAAAATTTCGTCCGACACAGATTTTTATTTCTCTTGGCAGTAATGAATTGTACATTTCAAAACCCGAGACAAGATTGCCATATATCAAAAAAATCCTCGAAGTAATTGATACGATCCCATACGTATGGATCGGCCCTCCGAATTGGAAGGAAGATGGAGGTATAAATGATCTTCTCGCACGTACTTGCCGCCCGGGTTCGTTTTTCCGCTCAGCGGGTATGGAGTTTCAAAGAAAAGCTGACCACATTCATCCCACGAGGTCTTCTTCCGCATCCTGGATCGACAGTATCATGCGGTGGTTGCCTTCCTCTGCTCATCCCTTTATAGCGGAAATGCCTTCCGACTCGCTTAAAAAGGCGAATCCTCATATTATATTCTTAAAAGCTCTCAATAAATAGGAGAAATGTCATTCTCAATACCGGAACTGAACGAGACTGTTGCCGCTAAGTTCGGCAATCTCTTTTTATATGATCCTTCAGCGCCTATGCTTTTTTCAAGCGGTATATTCTGGGTGCTGTTTTTGGTTTTCTTGCCTTTATATGCGTTATTGAAGCGGAGCAGAATACAGATGACAATATTTGTTGTCGCTTTTTCTCTCTATTTTTATTACAAGTCAAGCGGATTGTTCTTTCTGATGTTGATTGCGACATCATTGGTCGATTGGCTTGTTTCACGTTGGATGTCTCGTCTGAAAGATAAAAACGCGCGGCGTTTGTTGATGTGGTTTTCCATAGTTCTTTCACTTTCTATTTTGGGATATTTTAAATATGCCAATTTCTTCCTTTGGAATTGGAATGCTATGGTTGAGGCCAACTTCCAGCCTCTTGATATAATTCTGCCCGTCGGCATATCATTCTACACATTTCAGTCTATAAGTTATGTGGTAGATGTATATAAAGGTAAAATCTCACCTACGCGTACGTGGCTGGACTATATATTCTTTCTGTCATTTTTCCCTGCCCTCGTNNCCTATTGTAAGAGCAGACTATTTCTTGCCGCAGCTTGAAAAAAATGAAACCGCAACCTCCGATGAAATATGGGGAGGATTATGGCTTATTCTGATAGGTATTGTCAAAAAAGCTGTAATTGCCGATTATATTGCGCAATTCAACGACTTGATTTTTAATGATCCCGCTTTTTATACAGGAGTGCAGACTCTTATGGGAGTATTAGGCTATACCATGCAGATTTATTGCGATTTTTCAGGCTATAGTGACATGGCTATAGGTATAGCTCTAATAATGGGCTTTAAACTCGGTATAAATTTCGATTCACCCTATCAGAGCAGAAACCTTACCGAATTTTGGAGAAGGTGGCACATTTCTTTGTCATCATGGTTGAGAGATTATGTATATATTCCTCTTGGAGGTAACAGAAAGGGGACGTTCCGTACATATTTAAATAACTTCTTGACCATGCTTATTGGAGGATTATGGCATGGAGCTGCGTGGAAGTTCGTTTTCTGGGGTGCGATGCATGGGGCAGGTCTTGCTGTCCATAAAGCATGCAAGCCAATTTTGAAAAGAATACCGGATAACTGGTTTACTATTTTCATATTTTGGCTGCTTACGTTTGTATATGTGTCGTTGTTGTGGGTTTTCTTCCGTGCAGCCTCTTTTGAGGATTCTGTGACGATCATAAATAATATCTTCATCGATTTCCATTGGAATCAGATACCTCAGTTCTTTGAGGCGCGTATGGTTTGGTGCATAATGATGATAAGTCTGATAGTTTTCCATTTTGTGCCTCAGTCTATAGCCGATCGTGTACAGTATATATTTGTAAGATCTCCGTGGATAGTGAAGCTTCTCTGTTTTCTGACAGTTGTCCAGCTTGTCATTGAGTTTATGAGCGAGGAAGTGGCACCGTTCATTTATTTCCAGTTCTGATAATACTTATGAGCGTTTGTGCATCCTGTTATGTGCATATGGCCCCGCATCACATCTGAAAGTACCCCTATCCGGAATGTGTCTGAATTGACAATAGATATATTGGGAAGTTGCTTTTTTGAAAGACCGATAATATCGGTCTTTTTTTGCTTCGAAATGAATTTATAAATATTTTAAGGAAAGATTTTGTCAACGAATAAAAAGGTGGGGAAATCTATTAACATAACGAAAGGTAAATTAACATTTATTAAAAACGGTGATTAACAGT
>DAAV01000028.1:14894-18742 GCA_001701295.1 Bacteroidales bacterium H10 | reverse complement strand
ATTAGGCACGTTGACTCCTACTTCTATCACGGTGGTCGCGACAAGGATGCGGGCTTCGCCCGTTACAAATTTCTGCATTTGCGCGTCTTTTACGTCCGGTTTCATGCGTCCGTGTACGCAGCACACTTTGTATTGCGGAAATATGCCGCATATGCGTTCATATCCCGCCTCGACGCTTTTGAGTTCAAGTTTGGGATTGTCTGAAATCAACGGGTATACCACATAGACCTGTCTTCCGGCTGCCAGCTCGCGGCCGATAAGCCTGTTTACCTCCATGCGGTTGTCATCGTAACGCAATAATGTTTCGACCGGTTTCCTGCCCGGAGGAAGTTCATCGATCACGGAGACTTCAAGATCTCCGTAGACGGTCATGGCCAGGGTCCGCGGGATAGGGGTAGCGGTCATCACGAGCACGTGCGGGGGAATACTGTTTTTTGCCCACATTCTGGCTCTTTGCGCGACTCCGAATCTGTGCTGCTCGTCGATCACTACGAGTCCGAGGCTTTTGAACTGTACTGTGTCCTCGATAAGGGCATGTGTCCCTACAATTATGTCGATCGAGCCGTCAAGCAGTCCTTCGTGGATTTCCCGACGCTCTTTTGTTCTGGTGTTGCCGGTGAGCAATCTGACATTCACGTCTATGTCTTGCGCCCATGCGTGCAGTGTGTCGTAATGTTGGGTGGCCAATATTTCAGTCGGCGCCATCAGAGCGCTTTGGTGGCCGTTGTCGCATGCCATGAGCATAGACATGAAAGCCACCATTGTCTTGCCCGAACCGACGTCTCCCTGGAGCAGACGGTTCATCTGCCTTCCGGTGCGCATGTCGCCTCTAATTTCCCGCAGAACGCGTTTCTGGGCTCCGGTCAATTCAAACGAAAGGCAGTGCGTATAGAAATCGTTGAAATATCGGCCTATACGTGCGAAGATCTGTCCTTTCACTTTTCTGCTTCGCGCTCTTGAAAACCGCAGTATGTGGAGTTGCAGATAGAAAAGTTCCTCAAATTTCATGCGTTCTCTCGCTTTCTGCAGTTTCTCGGTGCTTTCGGGAAAGTGGAGGTTGCGTATGGTCTCTTTCAGAGGCATCAGTCTGTACGCCTCGATGACTTCCGGAGGCAACGTATCCTGTATGGTCGCGAATCCGGGATGAACCAGACTATTTTTAGCCAGGCCTGATATAAATTTCGGTGAATATCCTGCCTTGCGTATTTTATCGGTGATATTGTAGACTCCTTCGAATCCTTTCGGGGGATTTTCGGGGTTGTAGACAGTGACCTCCGGATGTACCATGTTGAAGTCGCCCCGATAAGATGTGGGACGACCGAAAAGCACATAGTCGACCCCGGTCTTATAAGCGTCGCGTATGGCATTTACGCGTGCGAACCATACGACTTGCATCAGCCGCTCTCCATCTGTGAAAAGACCTGTCAGTCTTTTTCTCGCGCCTTCTCCGCCAAATTGGAAACTGATGAATCTGCCGCGTATCTGGACAAATGGCATTTCACCTGAAAACTCCCGTATTTTGTAGAACCGGCTACGGTCTATATGCCGGAAAGGGAAGTAATATAAAAGGTCGCGGAATGTGTGCAGGTTAAGTTCGTCGGCAAGAAGTTTCGATCTCTTCTCGCCGACTCCTTTCAGATACATCAGGTCACTGTCGAAAAATGATTTCATTTTTTGATTGCCATTTCAAGCAGGGCCTTGGCAACAGTGAAGTCTGACGGGTTGGTTACCTTTATGTTCATCGGAATTCCCTCATAAGGCGTCACATCATATCCCGCCGCTTCCACCCGGGAGGCATCGTCGGTAAATTCGGGGCGGTCCGGAAGCCGATATGCCTTGTGAAGCATGTCCGCACGGAACACTTGAGGTGTCTGTACGGCTACAAATCTGCTCCGGTCGACTGCCTTGAATCTGTTGTCGGTTGTAAATTCCCGCAGTGAATCCGAAACAGGAACCACGGGAACTCCGCTTCCGGTCTGGACCGCGCTTTCCCATCCGCGGGCTATCATGTCTGTCGATACAAGAGGCCGGGCGGCGTCATGCACGGCTATGAGTGTGTCCGGATCGTCGGGCAACTGCAGAATGCCGTTGGCGACCGAAGCGCCGCGATTGCGGCCCCCCGCCACAAGACGCACCTTTATATTTCTGACTTCTTCAGGCAGTTCGGAGAGCATTATGTTGTAATCATCGAAAAATCCGGGATGCATCACTATTGATCTTTCCGTATCCGGATCTTCCTGATGAAATGCAATGACCGACCACCATAACATAGGAATGCCCAGCAGTTTTACAAACTGCTTGGGCAATTCTCCTCCGGCACGGCGACCTTCGCCGCCTGCCATTATCAATGCATATTTCTTCATTACGCGGATCACATGTTCATGCCGCCGTCGACCTGAATGACTTGTCCGGTGACATATCCGGCCATGTCAGAGGCAAGGAATGTAGCGACATTTGCGATGTCTTCGACCTTGCCGCCGCGACGCAATGGAATTTTCTGACACCATTCAGCGCGTACTTCATCGGGAAGAGCCGCTGTCATTGCCGTTTCGATAAATCCGGGTGCGATCGCATTGGCGCGGATGCCGCGTGAGCCCACCTCCTGCGCGATACTTTTGGCAAGGGCTATAAGACCTGCCTTGGATGCCGCGTAGTTCGACTGTCCTGCGTTGCCGTGCACGCCGACTACAGATGCCATATTGATGATCGATCCTGATTTCTGACGCATCATGATAGGAAGGATCGCATGGATGTAATTGAACGCGGACTTGAGGTTGACTGCGATCACCGCATCCCACTGCTGCTCGGTCATGCGGAGCATAAGGCCGTCTTTGGTGATGCCGGCATTGTTGACAAGTATGTCAATGTGTCCGAAATCATCCTTTATTTGTTTCACCACCTCTTCTGTGGCTGTGAAATCGGCGGCGTTCGAAGCATATCCTTTGCATTTTACACCGAATGCCGCTATTTCTTCTTCTGTCTTCTTGCCGTTCTCGTCTATCACGAGGTCGGTAAATGCTATATCGCAACCTTCCGATGCGAATTTGAGTGCTATTTCTTTGCCAATTCCACGGGCCGCACCTGTGATGACGGCCACTTTTCCTTCGAGCATTTTCATTTCTTATGTATATTAAATGTGTGTCGTTATTGTTGTTCTCTCACCCTGACTCCGTTCAGTATGAGATCGGCGATCATGCGTGACATATCATCCTTGTCTATGCCGTATTCGGTGAGATTGTTGCGTATGTAGGGAACGTCGAATCCCTGTATGGAGTTGGTTATTATTATCGCCCATTCCTTTATGTCGGGAATGTCGAATACTCCCAGCACAACTCCTTCGTGAAGAATGCGCATGAGCATCTTGATCTCTTTTCTCGATATGACGGCCCTGGCCCGGTCCACTTTGCGGACGTCACGGAAAAAGCCGGCACGTAGCGAGCCGTTACGTGACACTATCTGCCGCATTGTCTCCATACGTGTCGACACATATTCCCGGAGTTTCTGCTCGGGAGATATTGGCTTTGTGACGATCGACCCCAGATTCTGGAGCAGGTCATCGCTCTCGCTCTCGATTACGGCGTTGAATATTTCTCTCTTGCTTTTGAAATAGGTATAGATAGTACGCCGCCCCTTGTCTGAGGCTGCGGCAATATCGTTCATGGTCGTGTTTTCCACTCCCTTTCTTGCAAACAGGGAGCGGGCAACCTCGATAAATCTGTCGCGCGTCTTTTTTACCATATTCCTCTTTTCAGGGATGTTATTATTGTCTGATGCCGGTTTTGAAGAATTCCTGATCTTTCAATGAAGTGATTCGAAAAGAAAATTTAATTCACTTCAATATGCGAAAT
>DAAV01000028.1:7801-14882 GCA_001701295.1 Bacteroidales bacterium H10 | reverse complement strand
TTTTTGAGACAATGTGTCAATTTTACCAATTTTCGCACCTCGTTCTATTCGGGGTTACTGCATGTACTGATATGTAAAAAGTCAGACGCGTGCGGGGACTTGCAGATACGCACGCGTCTGACTTTTTTATTGTTATGAAGCTTCGGCAGATCAGTCTTTCAGATAATACTCTATGGTCGAGACCACTCTTACTTTTTTGATATAGGGGGTGTATTGGTCGCGGTCTTCTATCGAGAACTGGCCTTGCGATGCGGATTTTATCTTGCCGAGTTTGCTCTGGGAATCCTCGGCGAATTTATCGGCGGCCTTTCGTGCGTTTTTTGTGGCGTCGGCCACCATGTCCGGCTTGATCTTGTTGAGTTCGGTAAATTCATACAGCGTCTGGTAATTGTAGTCTCCGGCCACTATGGCTATTCCTTTTGCCATCAGCTCGGATTGTTTTGCCATCAGCTCGTTGACCTTGCTTACCTGAGTGCTTGTCACTACCACGACCGCCGTCACATTATATCTGTAAGGAGCCTGCTGGCCTCCATAGTTGTCGGCCTGCATGTCCTGGACTTTCGGCGCGTTGACTGAAAATTCCTTTTCGCTGATGCCGTTCTGTTTCAGGAAAGCTACAATGGCGTTGTTGGTAGTCTCAACTTCTCCGTAAAGAGAGGAAAGATCGTTGCCTACATGTTTGCTTACGATCGGCCATGTCACTTTGTTGGCCTCGACCTCCCTTTCGCTCAGACCCCTGACGGTCACTACGCGTGAGTTCGCCGATATGCGTCCGAATCCGTTGCGGATGAATATACCCATCAGTGTCATTCCCACGGCAAGCAGCAACGCCGCTCCCCATGCGCATGCAAGTTTTATGGAATAGTGATGTCCGCGGATGTCTCTCTCAGATGTTTTTGTTTCCATAAGCAGTAGTGTTTGTCTTTAAATAAGAAGTTGTTTTGGCTATTTGGTATGTTTTGTGGATTTTATACATATCCATATAACAATATATCAGGATAATTTATTAATTTTGTAACAGAAAAAACAGCAAGTTATTATTATGCTCGATAAAATTAAAGCTTTACGCGAGGAAATAGCATCAGTTACCGCTTCCGACAAAGATGCGGTAGAGCAGCTTCGTATCAAATATCTCAGTAAGAAAGGTGCGGTCTCGGCATTGATGGCCGATTTCCGGAACGTTCCGGCCGAATTGAAGCGTGAGGTAGGGCAAAAGATAAACGAACTCAAGACTTTTGCCACCGAAAAGATCAACAGTCTGAAAGAATCTTTTGCCGTCAGCGAGGATTCCTCTCTTGACGAGATCGATCTCACGCGCACGGCTTCTCCCGGTGTCATCGGTACGCGTCATCCGTTGTCGATCGTGAAAAACGAGATGCTGCGCATTTTCTCAAGCATGGGCTTTACAATAGCGGAAGGGCCCGAGATAGAAGATGACTGGCATGTGTTCGAGAGTCTTAACTTCCCTCCCGACCATCCGGCCCGCGACATGCAGGATACATTTTTTATATCGCGTGATCCGGCGGAGATTCTGCTCCGTACGCATACGTCTTCGGTGCAGACTCGCGTCATGGAGCATGCTCAGCCTCCGATCCGCATAGTATGCCCGGGACGTGTCTACCGTAATGAGGCTATTTCGGCGCGCGCCCACTGCTTTTTCCATCAGATCGAAGGATTGTATATAGACAGGAATGTCTCTTTTGCCGATCTCAAACAGGTACTTCTCGGATTCGCGCGTCAGATGTTCGGTCCTGAGACCAAAATACGTCTTCGTCCCTCTTATTTCCCCTTCACCGAACCTTCGGCCGAGATGGATATAAGCTGTGACATATGCGGCGGCAAGGGATGCGCCTTCTGCAAGGGTACCGGATGGGTCGAGATCCTCGGTTGCGGTATGGTCGATCCGAATGTTCTCAAAGCTTGCGGCATCGATCCCGATGTTTATACCGGTTATGCTTTCGGTATGGGTATCGAGCGCATCACCAATCTCAAGTACAAGGTCAAGGACCTGCGCATGTTCTCCGAAAATGACGTGCGTTTCCTCCGGGAGTTCGAGGCCGCTCATTAATATAAGGCCGTAATGACTATAAAACAAAGATATGAAGGCGTGATCTCCGTATTTAAGGAGATCATGCCCGAGCCTAAGACGGAGTTGCATTATGACACTCCGTTTCATCTTTTATTGGCGGTGATTTTGTCGGCTCAATGCACTGACAAACGTATCAATATGGTCACCCCGGCGCTTTTCGAGCGTTTCCCTTTGCCGCAAGATCTTGCGGCCGCATCGGAAGAGGAGGTCTACGGTTATATAAAATCCGTTACGTTCCCCAATAACAAGACGCGTTCCCTGATCAAAGCGGCTCAGGTCCTGATGGATGAATTCGGCGGCGAAATGCCTTCGGATATAGACAACCTTATGAAACTTCCTGGTGTAGGACGCAAGACTGCCAACGTAATGCTGTCGGTGGTATGGAACAAGGCCGCCATGGCTGTGGATACTCATGTGTTCAGGGTCAGCAACCGCATCGGACTTACAAATGAATCGTCCAATCCGCTGGTCACAGAGAAGACTCTTGTCAGATATATTCCTGAGGATCTTGTGGCCAAGGCGCACCATTGGCTTATCCTGCACGGCCGTTATGTCTGCAAGGCGCGTAAACCTGATTGTCTCTCCTGTGCGATACGCCCTTACTGCAAGACATATGCCGGGTCAGAGCGCGCCCGTAAATCTAACTGACGCGGCGGTCCACATCGTTATAGGCCCGGAATGTGACTCCGGCTTTACGGTTTTTACGGCGTCCCTTTTTGATACTTTTCTGTGCAAGAATTATGAGTGCCCGTCTCAGATACCGGTCCATGCTGTAAAGACCCGGTCCCAGAACGCTGAATATAGCCGTTACCATTACGAGCATGGCCGATATGGCGTCGGGTTCTGAAACTGCCATAGAATTATATAGCGCGATCCCGAACCATACGGTTCCGGTCAAAGTAGTGATTCGCGAGAAGAGTCCGAAAATCATAGATATTCCTATGGCGCACAGCATGATTGAGTCTGCTGTGAATCTGGCCGCGAGAATGTCGGTCATTTCCATAGGCAGGAGGGCCATCAGTATAAACATGGTTCCGCACGTCAGACGCAGGATCATCATCTTTCCCGATAACTGTGAGTTGACCCTGCGGTTGATTCCGAACAAGAGATTCATGATATGTCTGAATGGGGCCGCCACCTTCCGGCCCGGTCCGCTTATTTTACGGCTTATTCTTGCCAGACGGTGATCGTTGACGCACAATTCTCCCAGTGTTTTGACTCCGGGATCAACGGAAATTACATTTGCCTCGTTCATAGTGAGCCTCCTTCCTGCTTTGGGTGGTTGTCGTTGTTGTAAAGCGACCGGACGGGACGTTTAGTCTGAATGTTAAAATTATTAACGCTTACAAGCCGTTCAATCAATTACTTACACATTTTATCAACAGTCGGGGAGACGAAATTGTTTTGATAAAGAGACAAAAATTTCCTATATTCGCGATAGAATTTGCAGAATCGATGAAAAGAATAGGAAAACTCTATTTCAGATATGGCACGATGGGATCTGCCAAAACTGCCATGTTGCTTACCACGGCATATAATTTCGAAGAGCGCGGCATGGCTTATCGTTGCTTTAAACCGGTGGTGGACACCCGCGACAAAAAGAATGTCATACGTTCACGTATCGGCATAGAGCGTGAATGTTCATGGATATATCCTGAATCCAATCTTTATGAGGAGATATCGCGTCTGCGTTATTCAGACGGCTCTCTTCCTGACTGGATTCTTGTGGACGAGGCGCAGTTTCTTTCTGCCGATCAGGTCGATCATCTTGCCAAGGTTGTCGATGACTTCGGCATCAATGTCGTGTGCTACGGATTGAGGACCGATTTCCGGACACATCTTTTCGAAGGTTCCAAAAGGCTCCTGGAAGTAGCCGATTCTATCGACGAGGTGAAATCCACCTGTTCATGCGGTCGTAAGACTATTGTCAATGCCCGTGTCAATTCTGCGGGTGAGATCATAACTGAAGGCGAGGTTGTCGAGATTGGCGGCAACGAACGTTATATAGCCGTATGTCGCAATTGCTGGCGTAATAAACGCATAGAACAGAGCCGTAAGGGCCAGCTCCCGTTATAGGGCGCGCATCATTTCCTTCACTTACTGTCGTTTTAATTTGATCACTTACTTAAACCACAATACCATGACAGAAACGCAGATCGATAAAATTATCGGATTGATCAACCGGGAGGTAGTGCCGGCAATAGGCTGTACCGAGCCTGCTGCCGTATCGCTTTGTGTGGCGAAGGCTACCGAACTTCTGGGGAGTGTCCCGGAAAAGATAAGTCTTATGCTCAGTGGCAACATTATCAAGAACGCCATGGGAGTAGGTATCCCAGGCACGGGAATGATCGGTCTGCCGATTGCTGTCGCTCTGGGTGCGTTGGTCGGAAAGTCCGAATACGGACTTGAAGTGTTGCGTGACGTCACGCCGGAGGCTCTGGAAAAAGGGAAACTGTTTATAGCCGAAGACCGCATAAAGATCGGACATCATAAGAATCCGCCTTCAAATCTGCATATAGAGGTCGATGTCGAGGCCGCCGGTCATAAGGCGCGTGCCGTCATCTCCGGTTCTCACACTAATTTTATTTTCTATTCCACAGACGATACGGTTCTGTTTGAAAAGAACTCGGGCGACACTGCGGAAGATGTGGCCGATGACGTGAGTCTGACCGAATCGATGGTCTATGAGTTTGCCATGACGGCGCCGCTTGACAGAATCCGGTTTATCCTTGAGGCCGGATGGATGAACCGCGATGCCGCGCGTCTCGCCCTGAAAGACGACTACGGTCACGGTCTCGGCAAGGTGATCCGTAATCAGGGTATACGCCTGTTCGGCGACACGCCGGTACGGCATATTCTTTCGATGACATCGGCCGCATGCGATGCCCGTATGGGAGGGGCGCAGGTACCGGTCATGTCAAATTCCGGCAGCGGCAACCAGGGTATAACCGCGACACTGCCTGTGGTCTGCTATGCGGAAGATATAGGCGCATCCGAGGAAGATCTTGCCAGGGCCCTGGCGCTCAGTAGTCTGACAAGCATATATATCAAACAGAGTCTCGGATGTCTGTCGGCTCTTTGCGGATGTGTTGTGGCCTCGACCGGAGCTTCTGCCGGCCTGGTGCATCTCATGGGCGGAGGTTTTGAAGAAGTCTGTGCGGCGATAAAGAATATGGTGGCCAATCTTACCGGCATGATATGTGACGGCGCAAAACCGGCGTGTGCCATGAAGATAACCTCCGGAGTGTCGACTGCTCTTATGTCGGCCATGCTCGCCATGAACGGGAAATGTGTGACCTCGCAGGAAGGTATCGTGTGTGATGATATTGACCGTACCGTCCGCAATCTGACTTCAATAGGACGCGAGGCCATGACCGAGACCGACCATCTCGTTCTTGACATAATGGTCGGCAAATAGGTTCTGACGTTTTCATAGCCGTGTCGGTGAAACAAAAGGGGAGGATATGCCGTTTTGATATCAGGAGGCATCCCTCTTTCGGATGGCTTCAGGTTTGACTTTATCCGTCTTGTTTCATGAGTCGTGCGTTTGTACGGTTAAATGCGGTATGAATATGAAAAGATTAAGAAAGATCGTTATATTGCTGGTCACATGTCTGTCGCTGGTCGTGCCGTCGGTGCAATCCCAGGACTGGGGCCGTCTTCTCAGAGGAGGACTTGAATTGTTTCAGTCGTTCTCGGTCTCTGACGACCAGATAAAGGGTTATGTAAGTCAGTTTGTTTCCGAGTCTGACAAAACAAACCGGCTTGCGCCCGCAGGAAGTGATTATACGGTACGCCTCAACAGGATAGTGAAAGGTATATCTTCAGTCGACGGTCAGCCGTTGAATTTTAAGGTATATCTGACAAAAGACATCAATGCGTTTGCCTGTGCCGACGGGAGTGTGCGTGTGTATTCCGGTCTGATGGATGTCATGACCGATGACGAAGTGCTCGGTGTGATCGGTCACGAGATCGGCCACGTAGCTCATCATGACACTAAAAACGCCATGAAGACGGCTCTGCGCACGGCCGCCCTCAAGGATGCCGTGGCTTCGGCCGGAAGTAAGATCGCGGCTCTTACCGATTCTCAGCTCGGAGTGCTCGGCGAGGCGGTGGTCAATGCGAAATATTCTCAGAAACAGGAGTCGGACGCCGATTCATATGGCTACGATTTTCTGATCCGGCATGGCAGAAATCCTCTGGTGCTCTGTCTTGCTTTCAAGAAATTACAGTCGCTCGAACAGTCATCGGGTACGTCGGGCCTTGTTTCATCGCTTTTTTCAAGTCATCCCGACACCGGCAAACGGATAACAGACATTGAGAAAAAAGCTTTCCGAGCCGGTTATACATATCCCTCCGTTAAATAATAACAATCACAATTCTGACATTATGAAAGCATTCCCTATCTGTCTCTCTTTGTGCTCGGCTCTCATGCTTGTCACAGGAGCATGCAAAAAAGAAAGCACACTTCACATACAGTTTCCCGAACGATATGAGGGCAAGACCGTAGAACTTATGAACTACAAGGATTCCACTCTTCTGGCCACGGCTGTGGTCAAAGGGGGAGAGGCGACTTTTGTCACCGCCGAATCCGATTCCGTGCGGTTTCCAATGTTCACGCAGCTCTCTGTAGACGGCCGGGTGAATGCTTTCTATATACTCGAATCAGGCCACGCATCCGTTACGGACTCTACGAGCGTAGCCACCGGAACGCCATTGAACGACCGTTTTGCGGCATTGATGGCCCGTCTTGATTCCATTGAGAATCTTGATGACATGGCTAAGTATGTAAATTTTACGGAAGATCAGTATAATGCCAATAAAGATAATCCGTTGGGCGATTATTTTGGCATCGAATGGCTTAAATATGCCGATCCGGAGAGGGTGGACAGCTTGCTTGCCGGGGCCCCATCTGATTTTCGGAATTCCAGAAGGGTAAGACATTACGAGGACTTCGCGCGTCATCGCATGAAGACATCTCCGGGCCGTAAA
>DAAV01000028.1:2574-7751 GCA_001701295.1 Bacteroidales bacterium H10 | reverse complement strand
TTTCTGGGCAAGCTGGTGTCCTTATTGCATACGCGAATTGCCGGATCTGAAGGCATTGCGTGCCGATTTCGGCGATATGGTCGAGATTGTAGGAGTCGCTGTGCGTGATATCCCGGAGGATACACGTGCCATGGTAGCCAAACAGGACATCCCGTGGCCCATACTCTATAATACGGAGCGCAGACCGTATGGCATATATGGTTTCTCAGGTATTCCTCACCATATGTTGATATCTCCTGACGGTGTGATAATAAGTCGCGGAGAGAATGTCTCCCAGCTTCGCTCCCGTCTCGAAAAAATTAGATCCGAAAATAAATAAGTACTATGGAAAATAAATCGCTCAATGCTCTCTTAAAGGATTCCATCCTCCGCAACTGGGACAATATGGCCCTTTCCGATCTGGGCGGAATAAATTATCAATACAAGGATGTGGCTTTGCTGATGGCGAAACTGCACATTATATTCGATGCCGCAGGGCTGCGCCCGGGCGACAAGGTTGCCATCTGCGGGAAAAATTCATCCGACTGGGCGGTCATATTTCTTTCATGCCTCACCGCCGGAGTAATTGCCGTGCCTATTCTGCATGAATTCAAGGCTGATATGGTGCATCACCTCATCAATCATAGCGGCTCGCGTCTTCTTTTTGTAGATGCCGCTATCTGGGAGAATCTTGATGAGAAAGTGATGCCTGACCTTGTGGGAGCCATCTATATATCCGAACTTGGCATGCCGCTTTCACGCAGCGGGAGACTCACGGATACACGCAATAATCTCAACGAATATTTCGGACGGAAGTATCCTTACAGTTTCGACAAGAAAGATGTCGATTTCTATGAGGACAAGCCTGATGAACTTGCAGTGATCAGTTACACTTCTGGAAGTACGGGAATGTCAAAGGGCGTCATGCTGCCATATGTGAGTTTCTGGAGTAATGTGCGTTTCTGCCTTGACAACCTTGATTTTCTTAAGCCGGGGCAGGGCGTGGTCAATATGCTCCCTCTTGCCCATCTCTATGGCCTGACAATCGATATGATCCATCCTTTCTGTAAAGGGTGCCATCTGCATTTCCTGACCAGGCTTCCCTCTCCCAAAGTCATATTGAAGGCTTTTGCCGATGTGAGGCCGACGCTTATCATAACCGTGCCGCTGATTCTTGAGAAGATAATACGCAACAATGTCTTCCCGTTGCTCGATAAGCCGGTTATGAAATTACTTCTTAAGGTGCCGTTCCTTGACGACCGTCTCCTTGCGAAAATCAAAGAGAATCTGCTTGCCGCGTTCGGAGGCAATCTGAAAGAGATAATAGTCGGAGGAGCACCGCTCAACCCGGATGTCGAGAAGTTTCTCTATCGCATAGGCTTCCCGGTTACTGTGGGATACGGCATGACCGAGTGCGGACCTCTTATTTCCTATGCGCCCTCATCGATTTCCAAACCGCGTTCGGTCGGCCGGATTGTCGACCGCATGGAAGTCCGCATTGATTCTCCCGATCCATTGGCCGTACCGGGAAACATACTTGTCAGAGGCGAGAATCTGATGAAAGGATATTATAAGAACGATAAAGCGACCCGAGAGGTGTTTCCCGACGATTCCGGCTGGATGAACACCGGAGATATGGGCATCATCGATGAAGAGGGACATATCTTCATTATGGGGCGTTCGAAAACCATGATACTCGGACCTTCCGGCCAGAACATATATCCCGAGGAGATCGAACAGAAGCTCAATATACTGCCGTATGTCAGCGAGTCTCTTATCATAGATGACGGCGGAAGTCTTGTCGCGCTGATCCATCCCGACTTTGAGGCGGCCAATGACCAGCATCTTGACGATGCGGCTATTGAGAATATAATGGATGACAATCTCGAGACGCTCAATGCCATGCTGCCTGCATACAGCAAAGTCAAACGCTACAAGATAATGGATGTCGAATTCGAGAAGACACCCAAACGTTCGATCAAACGTTTCCTCTACCAGCCCTGACCCCAGTCGGAGCAGCGCCTTTCCAAGGCGTTGGACCGGATGCCGGATCCGGAAGCCTCCAGTCGGAGCAGCGCCTTTCCAAGGCGTTGATAACATATATAACACAGGTTATCACCCTGTCAACACTCATGTGGATCATAAGTGTTGACAAAGTGATAACCAATGTTATTATTTATACCTATTGCGCATGAAACGACAGAGGGTAAATAAGCATAAGGCGGATACAATCACTATCCCTCCTCCTCCGCACCACATCAGCAACTTCTGCCACTGTTTCAAAGGCTTTCCGGCAGTTATCCGCACGGTCCTGGTTTCTCTGACTGTCATACTTCTGATCTTCTCTTTCTCTTGCCGGAGATAGGTGTCTTTGACAGCTACCGGCATGACGGTCTCCATCTTCCGTGTCTTGTTGCGCAGATTGTGACCCAATGATCCGTCAGATGTCAGCCATGCGTCAGAGACCGCGAAATCAGTCTCCAGATGACTTGTGGAATCACGGCCTGTCCGTTCGACAGACTGAGCCGGGATCTCGACCGTGACAGTCACCGTGTCGATGCGCAGAGTCTCGACATAAACCGTCTTCTCTCTCAGCGAGTCTCCGCTCACTACTGTCAGATCTGTTTCCGTCGGTCTGCAGGTCCGGCAGGAACAGAACAGAGATATGAAACCGACGGCTGCAAGCGACAGTGCGAAGAGGATCAATGTCCGTACCGCTGCGTCGGCATCTATGTTACGTATCATGATCCGTCAGATATTCTTATACTCCGATTTGGCATCGAAACTCGGACAGGCTTTAGGCGCGTAATCCCTGTGGCCCACGATTCGCGCGTCCGGGTATTTCGCCCGCATCGTCCTTATCAATGACAGCAATGTGCGTTTCTGCGCATCGGTGCGGGTGTCACACGGTCTGTTATCGGTGTCGACTCCGCCCACATAACATATGCTCACGGCGCGGTTGTTCATGTTGCACTGGGTGCAATGCTGTCCCCGGTGCTCATCGGGTCTGATCCGCTCGTATGACCCGTCGATATGCACAAGAAGATGATATCCGGCGTATATCTTCTTTCCCGTTTTCGGATCTGTGTAAGGCTCGAAGTTCCGCGCCTTGTGCCAGCTGTCAAGTTCCCTGACGCTGACTTCCCTGCGCGGCGGTGTGGCCGTGCAGTGGATCATGATGGTGTCTATAGGTGTCTTTCTTAACATGATGTTTATCCGTTTCCGTTAATGTTTATTTATAAGATCCTTTGCCGGAGCTTCCTTGCAATCTGACGAGCAAGGGTTTCTGACGCACCGGCGTCTGTCAAACTTCTTGCCCTTCAGCCGTTCTCTCGGAGGCTTGCCATGGTCGCAGTCGGCATCCTTGCAGAGCCATTGCCTCAGATAAGTGTTTTCTTCACGCAGATCTCCGTTCTCTTGTGCCAGATCAATATGTTTATTGAGCGTGTCGCGGAATTCCCGCTGAGTGTCGCGGAGCACACGTGTCTGATCTGTGAACCGGGCTTCCCAGTCCCTGATATCCTGCTGATGGGCATCCTCCTTTTCACGGTTTGATGCGATCAGTTCATTGTTGCGGTCGATGAGGGCCTTGTTCTGGGCGAACAGGGCGTCATTCTGCTCTTTCCAGATATGCCAGTCCTCTGCCTGGGTCTCGATGCGGGCTTTCGCCACGCTCATTTCCGCCTGGCTTACTTCAAGCTCCTTAAGCCTTTTGTTCTGCTTGTGATACATAAAGACTCCTACTCCGCCTATCGCTGTCACCGAACCGAGTAGAGATCCGAGCAGCGTGATTATATCCGAAACTTCCATATTGCTTTATGTTTTGTAGTTATTTTTATCTAAAAGAAATTCTCTTTAAGCTTACAATATATTGTAAAGGCACCTATGATTCCGGTTCAGCATGGTTGAGTGTATGAATGATTTTTGTGATATAAAACTTGTAGCATAGATCAATACATTTCTAACAGTGTGCGCCCATTTCCGTTGCAGCTTTTGCAGTCTCGGCCATGATGCCACGCAGGGAATCCGCATCTGACAGCAGCTTTTTAAGCCCCTCGTTTCCTTCGGCGATCTTAAAAGAGATTGGAATGGTTTCTTTGTTTGCCATTTTATTCTGATTATTTGTTGATTGAAAAATTTTTACTATCTTAGCGACAAATTCTTAAAATAAGTTCGATGACACTTTCAATATTATTGGCTTTAAGCAATCAGACACGCGGTTTTATTGCTTGGATATGTTTGTTTAGTTTGATTTTAATTTTTGCTTTGTGGGTGTGTAGAGAGATGGATAAGCAAGGCGTGGTTCCGAACTATCTTAAACTTGTCAAAAAAGATGATTCTGTGGTCAAAAGAGATGACTCTAAGGAAATCGAGATGAAGGCCAGACTCAAGACTCTGGAGATGGAATTGTTAGACAAGGAGCTAAGACTCATAGAACTTGAAAAAGAGATCAGACAGTTGAAAGAGAAGGATAATATCAAGAGTTGATCTCATCGCCGAGTCTCGCCGCAACTTCTTCAAGCCGCCCGAGTGTCGATGCGGGAACGGCTTTTTTCTTTACCCCGGTTTTATCCCAGGGCATAGGAAGAAGTTGTTTCGGCGTGAGTCTCTTTTTTACGTGTGGCTGTATCACAATCGCCCCCAGAGTCCGGATCCGTTCCCATGTTGCCTGATCATCGGCTGCACGCAAGTCTCCCCACGCTTTGCATACCGCTTCGAATTCATCCTGATAAAGCATGCAGAACTCATCGCGAGAAATCCCTATGCAGCCGATGGCAAGGCCCATCAGTTCTATGATGCCATATTCTTTTTTTTTGAGGCATCATTATCAGTGTCATCATCTTTTTCTTCAGCACTTGTGATAGTGCTTGTCCAGACCTGCATCTCTTCCGGCGTGATGCAGTCGGCAAAGTCCATGAGTGACATTTCGAAATCTATACCCTCCCGCTTCGAGGCTGATACTGTGCAGCACCATAGGTATGTGCAGAGATCAGAGAAACTTGATCCGTCGATCTCTGTTATTTCGCGTCCGGTTTCCCGCTTGAAGCGGAGCATAGCCCCCATGGTCGGCCCACAGGGGTATGCTTTGCCGTTGATTGTTATCTCTATCTTTTTCATCAGGATGCAGGTGTCGGGTTTTCGGTGATTGCAGACTCGTCGAGAGTGTCGGGCATGCCGTCGTTCTCGAGTGTGAGGTA
>DAAV01000028.1:0-2515 GCA_001701295.1 Bacteroidales bacterium H10 | reverse complement strand
ATACATTTCACTTCTACACTCTTTCCATCTTGCCATGCTTTGAAAAGAGGTTTATAGCCGGTTTCTGCCTCACCGTAGAATACCAGCGCTTCAGCCGAGATCGATATGCTGAGACCTGTCACGCCTTTTCCTTTCCATAGACCTGCTGACATCGCGGCCGATGCGGCTGGTTTGACAGCGCGGTCTTTTGTCTCGCTGTTCATTGTCACTGTGTGGGTTGTGCAGTGTCCCACGGCCTTTCCCGCTACGTAAAGCAGCATGTCGCTACCGTTGCAGTAGCCTGTTTTTGTTGTAGTTGCCATTTTTTTTTGTTTGTTAAAAAATTAATTTGGAATTTGTAATTAAATCTTTATTGTAAAGATCAGTTTTTGCATGAATATTTCTCCCTCATACTCCTCGCTGGCATTCGACAGGTAGCACGCGCGCATTTGCAGTCCGTCATGTTCTGTCGATACAAAGTCAAGAGCGCTCCGTACTGCTTCGGCCAGTTTCAGACCTTCTTCATATCCCTGTGAGCAGCAGTTCAGTTCCATCTGCAATTTCTCACTGCCCGGTTTGCCGGACTTCTGCGGCGATGCCTCAAGTTCGGCCCGTCGATAGAGAATATACGGCAGAGTGGTCTCTTTCGCTCTGACCGGAAATATACGGGCTGTTGTCGCGCATACTTCAACATCCTCAAGGAGTGTTGCGCGGATCAGTTCACCTGCGCTGAGTGATGATTTATCGGACATAATTTCCATTATAATTTTGGTTTAAAATTTGGTAAAGAGAAAACAAAACATTATTTTTGTGAGGTGAATATTAAGCCTATAGCAGCGTATTCATGTGTCAGCCCCTCTTTGGTTTTATCTTGTCTCTCTTAAATACGCTGCAAAGATAATGGATTTTATTGGAAATTTCCAAAGAAATTCAAGAATTTAACTAAATATTAACAGATATTAATGGAAATTAATAAAGATATTATCAATGTGAATCAAGCCGAAATTGCGCGTAGAATCAATTATTTAGTTGATAATGAGTGTGATATTACTCCTACTGAATTCGCATGCAAGGTCGGGATTGATCCGTCGGGATTGATAAAGATGCTCAAGGGGCAGGCGAAAATTACGAAGAATACAATAACAAAAATATGTAATACGCTGTCGGTCAGTGCAGACTGGCTTGTAGTCGGAGAAGGTGAGATATATGTTGATAATGTCTCGGTTCCGGAAATAAGCTACACAGAAGGTGTTCCATATTTTGACGAGGATTTCTTGCTTGGATTTGATGAGATCGGAATACCGAACAGTGAGAATCCCGATTTCCTTATCCGGATGCCGGGATACGAACGGGCGACACTTTGGTGCAACGCTTCCGGTCATTCCATGGAACCGGAGATCAATCATGGTGATAAGATCGCGCTGCAGCGCATCGAGGATTTCTCTTTTCTTCCGTTTGGCGAAGTATATGGTTTTATTACGACCAACGGCATGCGCACCATCAAGCGTCTCGGTAGAAGTGCAAAAGAGGGATATTACCGTCTGATTCCGACCAACCGGGNNTGACGAGCAGGAAATACCGATAAGTAAAATCGCCTTTGTCTACCGTGTCATGGGCACAATGAAATCATTCTGAAATAAGTAGATTAAAATAAGTAGAAGATATATGAAGACAGCGAGATTATTGATTTTGTTATTGCCATTGCTTTCTGCAGTTTTATTTTGTCAGGCGAAAAGAATGGGGTCACAAGAAGGAGTAGGGCTATCATTTTTGTCATATTCTGGGAAGAACTATTCTTACGATTATGATGATTATAAAACATATATACATCCATTTTTTGTTAGAAATGACAGTATATTGTTTGCGTATAGATTGCAGGGCATACATGATGTAAAGGATCTCTATATTCCGTTTATAGATATAATTATAGATAAAGAACTTTCAGATATAATACTTGCAGATAATCCTAATGTAAAGTTGAGTGAGGAATCTGATGATATTGATTTGGAAGATTTCCAATTATATATAACGGAAAATTATTACAGTTATATTTTCAATGATATTAGTGACGGATGGGCTAAGAAGGTCCGTGAAGTTGCGCCGCATGGATATATAAGCAAAAACTCGTGGTCTTGCAACTCAGTGGATGGCATTAGGCCTAAGGTTGAATTTTATAATGCGTCGAAGAAAACGATAAAGTATATAACCTTTTATTATACATTCAAGAATGCAGTCGGTGATCCCTGTTATGGCCTCAGCGGCAACAAAATGATACCTTTTAAATGTATGGGCCCTATTGAGGAAGGATGTACAGGAAGTTGGAGAGCTCGTGATCCGGTTGATTATGTTGCCAATGCAGACACCGGAAAAATAGTCAAATGTAAAATCGAATACATGGACGGCACCTCCTACGTCCTGATTAAAGAACTCGTTTTCGGTAACTAAGCAAATAAACTGATGCCCGGAATTTCATTTGAAATTCCGGGCATCAGTTTATTTGCTATAGCCGATCAAGGCACCTTGTGCGCACGAAGGG
>DAAV01000048.1 GCA_001701295.1 Bacteroidales bacterium H10 | reverse complement strand
ACTGTACATGGGGAGGATATATCAAGCCCCCCATACAGAAGCTCATCAAACCCCGGAATATTAGTGCGCACCTTATGGAAAGAAAGTTTTTGAGCTTCATTATCTTTGGGTATATTCTTATTTCTACGAATCATGACGCCAAATATTTAAAGTTATATATTAAGGATTACATCACAGAATTTGAATAGAAATGAAGAAATTCAGATATTTATCTGTAAAAAATCTTTCAATCAAATTATGATAATAATCATCTTAATTTCGCAAAGATACATATTTTATCCCGAATAAACATACTAATTAGTATGTTTTTAAACATACTTTTTCCTATATTTATTCTGTGCCAAAAAGTCAAATTAATATCATAGACATGCAATAAAAACTTAATATATAATCATATACGCATAAATACTTATTGTATATCCTGTGTATTTATATAGTTTAAACACAGTCTAGATTCAAGATCAACATATCTTATAGACACCTGTCAACTATCTCATGTAATATATTATTGTATATTGCATGAGATACAAATTATTACATGAGATACAAATGTTTCATCGCTCTAAAATTACACAAAAGTGTAATTTTTGGCCATCAATATCTCAAATTACCCTTTTGTGTTAGGTTAGAATGGCGGTTGGTACATAGTTTTGCGGGAATTTTCGAAAAACCGTCTCAACTATGGAAAAAGCAATTTGGTCATGTAATGACTATACTATTTTTAGAGTCGGTGCTGACCGGCTTCATGACATCGCCCGATTCGTGGTGATACAGAATTATAACCATCATTCATCGGAACCCATTCCTGACACGGCACAGGAGGAAATCAAGGCCATCTACTATGAAGAGCTTTCCTACTCTGGAAACTCAGAATATTTTATTGTCCGGGATAAAAAAGGAAGTATGATAGGTAGTATTAGGGTGTTCAAATGGAATAAGGCAACTCCTACACCCATGCAGAAGATTTTCAATATCTCACCATTGGAAAAAGTAGGAACTACACAAGAAGCATCATTTTGGCATATCGGACGTTTTGCTATCGATTCCACCGTCGGCTTCTCCACCGTCACAATGTTCAAGCAGCTCATGGCTCTCGCCGTGGCCCCTATACTGCAAGAAGATAATAGTTACATGATTGCAGAAACTGACAGCCATCTTCTCAGAGTAATGAACGCTCTCGGCATTGAAACACGACAGATTGGGAATCCACTCATTTACCTTGCGTCCGAGACAATCCCTGTGTATTCAAGTAAAAAGGGGCTAACAAATTTTTATCAAAGATGTTACCCCTTGCTTTCGGCCTCATAAGGCAATCTGAGCACACTACACAAAAGTGTATAAATTATCAGTAAATCAAACAAATACCCTTTTGTGTAATTGACAAAATCCAACGTCATACTAATTTTGCATCGTCAACCAAAGCAACCGAGTTCCGGAATCAGTTGCTCCAAAGACCTTGCTGTGAACATCACAGTTCGTATAAGTATAACTCAAAACACTTCACAAAGTTATGAAACTGCTTAAACTTGAAGCCATCGATGACCTTTTCGCAGTAAAAGGTGGCGCAGGAGAGAAAGAGACCCAGGAGAACACCACTATAGTTGTTCACTGCAACGTCGCAAACTCTGGAATCATCGTAAAAGAACCCTAAACGTTGGTTAATCCCAACCTATCAAAGTAGGATTGGGTAACATTATTGCCCAGTCCTACTTTTCACTTTTATACTCTTTGATATGTATTCCGTTTTTAATCCCAAATATTCTCTTAGGAGCGATGAAAATAGAATCATTATTTTTGATTCTATTAATAACGACGGTTGGATGTCATACATACATCCGATTCATGCCATCCTGTTAGCTACATTGGGTAGAACTAATAGTATTACTACGACTGAGACTTATCTCCTTGAAGCATTTGGCATTCCCACAAATATAACATCCTCTTTTATAAACTCATTGCTTGATAATAAAGAGAGTACACATGTAAACTTCGGAGACTTAAACATTGCATTTCCTCCTGAAACCTTAATCACCTCTCCTGAAATAAATAAAAGGAATTTTGAAGGGATTATCCAGGTTTCTCGCAATATGCATAATGTGGACTTAAAGACGAAACGCTTAAATTCAGGTCCTGACAAAATTGTCTTTATGTTAAACAACAAATGTGCCGTTAAATGCGCCTATTGTTATGCAGATACATATACTAAATGTAACGAACTAAGCTTCAACGAATTTTGCAACATCATTGACGAGTGTAAAAATATTGGCGTTAGAAAGATAGAGATTATTGGAGGAGATATATTTGTTAAACCCAATTGGGAAGAATATATAGGATATGTATTAAGTTCCGGTTATCCTATTGATTTTTTATCAACAAAGAAACCTCTGTCTCATTCTGATATATGTAAACTTATAATCACTGGATTTACAGGTGATCTCCAGATTTCGTTAGACACTATTAATCCGTCCATCCATAATTCTTTAATACAAACCAATCATGATTATCTGTCCAATATAAAACACACATTGGATGTATTAGCATCATTTGATTCTCTACCATTTAGAATCAAGATAAGTACTGTTCTATGCTCTATCAATGCATCCCATGACTCTTTATTTGAGTTATTCTCTTTTTTAAATATATATAGCATTATTTTCCAATGGGATATATGCTACGCTTTGCCATCTTTTAAAAAATGCGAGTTGGAATTATGCACATCAGAACAAGAACAATTAGTAAAACAATACATTAACGATCTAATATCAAATTATAACCCAAAATTTGATATTGTAGTAAACTCCAAGGGGATTAGCCCTAAAGGGGCCGAATTACTTTGTGAAAGTCACAAAGCTAATTTCCGCTGTTCCGCGAATATCAGTTCCTGCTTTATTTTACCTGATGGAAAAGTCACATTATGTGAACGATTATATTGGAATAGTAAATTCATCATAGGCGATTTAAAGCAAGATACATTAGTCAATATATGGAAATCTCCAAAAGCGATATTCTTATATGAATTGGAGAAATATATTGATAAAAAGAGTCCTTGTTTCTCTTGCGCTGGCAGAAAGGAATGTTATGGCAAAAATAAGCGGTGTCTTGTAAATGTCGCACTTAAATATGGAGATAATATTACATTCCCCGACCCTTCATGTATAAAAAGTATCTGATTATGAAAAATCTCTTTACCTTCACAGTATTACTGTTTACAAGTTTACTTTCTACCGCACAGAACAATAGCATTCGGTCACAGATTTTATCATCGGTGGATTCCATTCCAGTGGAATTTGCAACAGTAAAACTCTTGCGTCCGGATTCTGTAATAATTGCGACTACCCTCACCGNNGCGATGCAAACGGTCGCTTCGGTTTTGATACTACTACAGAGAACGGAATGTATCTTGCAATTTCATCGGTTGGTTGCAAAAGCGCAAATGTTGGGCTTCCTTGTGATTCTGTTATTTGGCTTGAAGACTCCAACGAATTAAGCGAGATTATAGTACGGGCAAGTAAGAAATATGTCAGGAACACTTCAAGAGGATTACAGATTTCAATGGAGGGAAATCCCGTAGCCAAACTTGGAAATGCGATGGATGCGATAAGACAGCTACCGATGATTGATGCTTCCGGTGGAGGACTATCAGTTCTTGGTTACGGTGATCCAATCGTCTATATAAATAACAGGCTTGTCCGCTCAACAAGTGAATTGTCCACTCTTTCTGCGGAGGATATATCTAATGTGGAAATCATCACAAATCCGTCATCCAAGTATGGAGCAGACGTCACATCCGTCATTCTAATTCGGACAAAGAAACTTAATGAGGGCTTCCATGCTATTGCATCAGGAAACGTAGCAGCCAGTGAAGAATGGTCAGAATCAGGGAATGTGACACTTAATTACCACACCCAAAGTGGGCTTACCGTTTTTGGAGATTTCTCATACGGCTTCTCGGGCTTCAAGCAAGAACGACATTATTCAGAAATTTTTTCAACTGAAAGCGAGGCCGGCATGATGTATAAGACAGATACTTATGCCAAAGCAAAAAGTAGAAGTCAATCCCTTATGACTGACGCCGGCTTAAACTATGATTTTGGGAATAATTCAGTCGGTATGAAATACATCTTTCGGCGTACTCCAAAAAGTCATTACACGGGTAATGCCCATTCCACATCCGATTATCGACAGGATGAAGATATAATTGCTTCTTTAAGCAATCTACATAGTCAGAACTCCATGCACCACGTCAATACATTCGGGAATTTCATGCTTCCTGCCAATATTGGCTTGCGGATAGACGCAGACTACGTCAAATCAATAAACAGATCTAATTCGGGGGTCGATGAAAATGATTCTGAAAATGTTGTCGTAAATTCCAATAGCAGCAATGGCACTTTATGGTCTGGAAAACTTGTTTTATCAAGAAAATTCAACAATGTGGAATTAGAGGCCGGTACTGACATTTCATATACCAACAACGAACAGGATTATTATGGTTTCTCCACGGATAATCAAGATTTCATTGCACCAGAAACAGATGATGTTAAGCAAAACCTCTATGCCGGATTTTTAGGATTTGACTGGATTCCAAATGAAAAGTGGAATGTCTATGGCGGTATGAGATTAGAAACAACAAACACTGTTTTCAGGCAGAACAAGGCAATTCGAGATGATCTTTCAAGAAAATATACCGACTGGCTACCTAACATTGGTATATCCTTTAATTCGTCAATCAGATTGAGCCTCTATTACCGCGCATCAGTATCTCGTCCCGGGTATCAGTCTCTTGACAATACATATATTTATGTAACTCCTACACTTTGGGAGACTGGTAATCCGGAATTGAAATCAACTCTAAATCATCGAATTGGTCTTAATCTTTACTATAAGAAATTTATACTACAAAGTTCATTCACGATGAGCCGGCGTAACGTAGCATCCGTGTATCGCAACGACAATACAGACCGTATAAATATCGTGAATCCTGTAAATCTTCCTGATTATAGTTCATTTCAACTTGTTGCTGTCCAACAACTCGATTTCGGATTCTGGCATCCAACTTTACAAGGGGTATTCTATATTCAGGATTTGAAGTATGGCACACCTAAAAGAAAATACAATAGACCTCTTTATACTCTGTCCTTCAATAATCGCCTTGACATACCCGGAAAGGTTTACGCTTATCTCAACGTATTTGGGCTTGGTACTGGCAATCAGGATGTGGTTTATAGTCGCGGAACATGGCAGGTGTCGATAACATTGAACAAATCATGGAAAAATTGGACATTCACGCTTTCTGCGAATGACATATTCAATACATGGAGACAGAGATTTGATACTATAACCAATACTATTGATTATTCTTCAGAAATCAAGGGAGCGTCACGATCATTATCATTAAGCATTCGGTATACATTGAATACTGCGAAAGGAAAATATAAGGGTAAGATTTCAAGACAGGATGAAATTGACAGATTATGACAATGAATAAATTGAAAATTATAATGCAACATGATGCTATGCAATGCGGCATAGCATCATTAGCTATGATTTGCAATTATTATGGACGGAATACCTCTATAGGGGATTTATCAAAGATATGTTTTGCATCTTCTGAAGGCGTGTCTTTACAGGGATTGTGCGATGCAGCAACAATTATCGGACTCAATTCAATCCCCGGTAAAGTAACCATTGATTCATTATGCAATGAGAATCTTCCTTGTATATTACATTGGAATCAAAATCATTTTGTAGTACTGTACAAAGTAAAGGGTAATAAATTTTTTATCGCAGATCCAAGTAAAGGTGTGCGGAAGTACACTCTTGAACAAATTCATAAACATTGGATTGGCACTACATCTAACGGTCAAGATAAGGGAATAGCATTATTCCTTGAGCCAACTGAATCCTTCAAAAAGACAGAAAAAAAGAAAGGTTCCAGTTTGCAATCCTTCAATTTTTTATATCAATACACAAAACAATATCGCAAATATTTCACACAAATAATCATAGGCCTCCTATTAGGATGTATCCTTCAATTAATCTTACCATTCCTAACCCAATCAATTGTAGATATTGGAATCAAAAATAATGATATTGGCTTTATTTGGCTGATATTATTAGGTGAGCTTATGATCGTTGTAGGTCGTACAGCTACGGACTTTATTCGCAGGTGGCTATTGCTCCATATATCTATGCGAATAAACATTTCTCTTGTTAGTGACTTCTTTATTAAATTGCTAAAGCTCCCTATGTCGTTTTTTGACACAAAATTAATGGGGGACTTATTGCAACGAATTAATGACCATTCACGAATACAGTCATTTCTTACTAATCAAGTATTAAGTACAGTATTTTCATTACTAAGCTTTATAATCTTTGGGCTTGTTTTATCTATATATAATAAGCTTATATTCTGTATATTCTTATCAGGCAGTATAATCTATGGTCTATGGATTGGTAAATTTTTGAATAAGCGAAAGGTATTAGACTACGAATTATTTGAACAACAGGCTAAAAATCAAAATAAGACATATCAACTTCTCACTTCTATGCAAGAAATTAAATTGCAAGACTGTGAACGTCGCAGACGCTGGGAATGGGAAGATACCCAATCAGATTTGTTCGATGTTAATATCGAGATTATGTCCCTTCAACNNCTTTAAAGCTCCAACAAACTCAAGAGGCAGGTTCTATATTCATAAATGAGGTAAAAAACATCATAATAACTGTCCTTGCTGCGACATCGGTCATAAATGGGCAAATGACTCTTGGAGCAATGCTTGCAGTACAGTATATAATAGGACAGTTAAACTCTCCCATAGAACAACTTATGTCTTTTATTTACTCCTTGCAGGATGTAAAAATTTCGCTTGAACGTATAAATGAGATTCATGAGGGTAAAAACGAGGAGTCTGATGAGAATCAGGGAATGTCTTTCATATCAAGCAAATCAATATATATTGACAATATTGATTTCAAATATGATCCGCACGCCCTAAAGAGAACTCTTGAAAACGTATCATTTAAGATACCCGAAGGAAAAGTCACAGCTATAGTCGGAGCATCAGGAAGCGGAAAAACTACCTTAATAAAGCTTATGCTCGGATATTATCCCGTGATGTCAGGGGCGATTTCAATCGCCGGCAGAAACATCAATGAGTACAATCTGAAATGGTGGCGTCGCCATTGCGGTGTAGTAATGCAGGACGGAGTGATATTTTCTGAATCTATTGCCAGAAATATAGCTGTAGATGACGGAGATATTGACCTTGAACGACTTGAACAAGCTGCAAGAATTGCCAATATTCATGACTATGTTATGGGGCTTCCTCTAAAATATGACACTCAAATTGGTCGTGACGGAGTGGGTCTCAGTCAGGGGCAGAAACAACGCATACTTATAGCGCGGGCAGTCTATAAGAATCCGGACTTCATTTTCCTCGATGAAGCGACAAATGCCCTTGATGCCAAGAATGAGAGAGCTATCGTTGAGAATCTCGATGAGTTCTACAGGGGACGTACTGTCGTAGTCGTTGCCCACCGCCTATCCACCGTTAAGAACGCAGACCAGATAATCGTACTCGACGGAGGCAGAGTTGTCGAAACCGGGAACCACACTTCTCTCATCGAGAAGAAAGGCGCATATTATAATCTAGTAAAAAACCAACTCGAGCTTGGTAATTAATAAAAATCCTTAATGCATAACCCTATATCAGTGAACGCATATACTTTGAACAAAAATAAAATTATGAAAACCAGGTATCTATCATTTTTAATCCTGACCCTATCGGTATGGAGTCATGCTCATTCACAGGAGGCTCTATCTTCAGATTCTTTAATCCGGGAGCTGCAAGAGGTCGTGGTCAAAGCAAAACAACCGGCTACAAAACTCGTAGGAAGTTCGCTGGTTTCCACCATAGCTGGTTCAAGTCTGCAAAATGCCGGAAATGCCCTCGATGTCCTACAGCAGCTACCGATGCTTTATGTCGAGGACAATGCTGTTTCCGTGACCGGGAAAGGCGCACCCGTAATATATATTGATGGGAGACTCATGCGTGATGGTTCGGAACTGCGTCAGTTGCAATCCTCAAATATCCGGAACGTGGAGCTTATATTAGCCCCCGGTGCCCAATATGCAAGCACTACCAATGCCGTTCTCAAAATCACGACACGCAGGAATTTTGTACGGGGGCTCAGCATAAGCAATGAGGTCGAGACCCGTATCCGGCGCAAATGGTCTGTGAACGATATGCTTGATTTCAGCTATCATTCCAGGAAATGGGAGTTGTTCGGCACCGGTTATTATGACCATGACAACAGCCTTATTAAAGGCTCCACAACCAATAGGCTGACCTATGAAGGGAAACCGACTGAAATCGGCACGACATTTAACAGCATTTTCCCGGAGAACAGCGCATTAGGCAAACTGGGCTTCAATTTCTCGGAGGGGAACCAGTCTTTCGGTGCATACTACCGCTTCATGTATTCACACACCGATCCGCTGAATACCGGAACCGAATGGATGGATTCCGAGACACCTCTTTCCCGCAGAATATCCGGAGAAGGCAATACAAGGAACCATCTTGTATCCCTTTACTATGACAATACATTCGCCGAAAGATACCATTTCCATTTTGACGGTAATTACAGAGGGGCGAACAACGACAAGACAAGTGATACGAGCTATGACGACAACCGGCGGCAGAGCATAAACTCAACGCAGGACCAGAACAGCACACTTTGGGCAGGCAAGGCATATCTTGACTTCCCGTTTGCCGGAGGTGACCTGACTGTGGGCACACAGGATTCCTATACCCGGACCAAGCTCGATTACCGTATGCTCAACCAGACAGTCGGTACATATATCCCTTCTTCGCTAACTGATGCAAAGCAGACCTCATTGGCTGCCTTCATTTCGTGGGCGAGACAATTCGGGAATTTCAGTCTGTCAGCCGGACTGAGATATGAATATGTCGATTATCTTTTCACTGTCGATGGGAAGAAAGACACGGATGTGAGCCGCATAGACAATTTCCTTACACCGGACATATCCCTGGGTTATTTCTTCAACGAGAACTCGATGATAAACCTGAGTTACAGGATGGCGACCGTCAAACCTCCTTATTCACAACTGACAGGTGGTCTGACCTATGCCGGAGAACATGAAATCGAGGGAGGCAACCCCATGCTGCGTGATGAAAAAATGCACAATCTACAGTTGTTCGGACAGTGGAAGGACTTTATGTTGCAGGTTGACTATATCAGAAGCCTTGACACATATGCTTTCGTGAAGCAGGTCTATCCGGCTCAGACACTCCAGATGCTCCTGCATCCAGTCAATGTCAATGTCTCGGAGTTAAGCACATACCTTATATGGAGCCATCCTGTAAGACGCTGGCAACCGGAAGTTACTCTCGGGGTGTCAAAGCCCTGGATGAAACTGGGTGGAAACCGTTATGACAAGCCCATATATTCATATAGCTTCCAGAACTCCATTTCATTACCCGGCGGTTTTTATATCTCAGCCAATATGCGGGGACAGAGCTGCGGCGATATGCACACCAACCGTTTTGCCGCCTCGTGGTTCTTGATGGACATGAGCGTGCGTAAGACATTCCTTAATAAAGCCCTCGCCATCAAACTTACAGCCACCGATATTTTCAATACCCGCAACAACGACTGGAGCATGGAAACATACGGTATTCTGATGAACAAATACCAGAGTTATGACAGGCGCGGGATAACACTGAGCGTCCAGTATCAGTTCCAGCCCAAGAAAAGCAAATACAAGGGTAAAGCTGCATCCGAAGCCGAAATGAATCGGCTGTAATAAGGACTAATACGAAAACTAAGCAAAATAGTACATTAAAGCCGTGGAAGCCGAACTACGTCAATGGGAGGCATAATAAATATCCGAAACAACAATGAAAAAAGTATTCTTTTCTCAAAGCTCTTCTGCCGAGAAAGTCTCTTTGGAGAGCATGATTCAGGAAAACAACCTCGAATCAATCCTCGGTGGCGCGTCGGAAAACTTCTGTCAGGACGACATGTCAGAAAATTCAGAATCAATCAAGGTTGAGTCTGAGAAGAATGACAGCATCTATTACAGAAGAGTCGTTCCCACACGTCCCGTAAAGAATTAATCTTAACAGATTAACTATTGAATTGTGTCAAATCTTGCAATTCAATAGCACTGGGTTGCAAGATTTGACACAATTTTTTTTACAACAATGGACATTACAAGTATAATACTTAAGGTTTCTTCCATCTGCAATCTCAATTGCAAATACTGTTACCTGTTCAACAAATCAGATAAATCGCATCTGCGCTTTTCGAATATAATGCCACAAGAAGTGGTTGTGGCGACATTGAAAAGTATTGACGATTACTTGAAAACAATCCCTTCCAAAACAATCGAGCTGACTTTTCATGGAGGGGAGCCGTTAATCGCCGGTATCGATTTTTACAATCGGTTCTTTGACCTTGCAGACAAATATATAAAGTCGGGCAAAGTGAAATATAGCATCCAGACCAACGGCTCTATTTTGAATCTTGAATGGATCAGTCTTTTTAAGGAGCATGATGTAAGCATCGGGGTTAGTCTGGACGGAAATGAAGATGCCAACAGAGACAGAATCACCAAATCAGGTTCCCCTGCTTTCCCATTGACCATCAAAGGAATTGAAATGGCACTTTCACATGGCATTGAAGTTGGGGTGTTGTCTGTCATTCCGACACATACAAGTCCTGCTGCCTATTATTCTTTCTTTAAAAAGCTGGGCATACGTTTCCTTGACTGTCTTATACATGACGCCACATATGAGACCTATAACAGCGAGAACAGAGGGTTCGGAATATGGCTTTCTCAACTATACGATATATGGATGGGAGACAGGGACCGTATCTCCATCCGTACTTTTGAGTCAATAATCCGTCTGTTATGCAATCCAGACCTAAATATAGGAGGGGAAATTTTAGGCAATTCCGAAAACGGGGTTGTAGATATAACACCGGACGGAGACATCACGGTACCTGACACTATGTTGATTTGTGGTGAAAACTATAACAGGCAAAACCTTTCCGTATTATCCAACAGCCTTGACGATATCTTCAGCAATCCGATTTTTGAATTGTACTATAATTCACATAAAGATACATCATTATGTGAGAAATGCAGGAATTGCTGTATCAAGAAAGTATGTGGCGGTGGCATGTTGGCCCATCGTTTTTCCAAGGAGCTGGAGTTTGACAATCCTTCCGTATATTGTTTTGACCTGTTCCTCCTGATCCGGCACATTCAAAATGATCTTTTAACCCGAATGGATATATCTTCAACTGAACCACTGACAATCCAGGATTTAAGAATATAATATGAAAAAGAAATACAAAGACAAGCTACCACAGGAAACAATAAGGGAAATCAGAAATTTTCTGTCTTCTACAGGGGTGTTGCTTCGGGAACAGTCCTGGTGTAAGCATGATTTCTACGCATGCAGACTTACCGTATCCAATTCCGGTCTCTCTTGTTTTGATATCGGAACAAACGGGAAGGGCCGGACGTATGAGTATGCCCTCGCTTCCGGCTATGGAGAATTTATGGAACGCTTTCAGAACAGGATCCTGATAGAGCCATCCTTCATCCATCAGATACATCAGCTTCTAGAAGGGAAGGATTCATCCTTATGTCCGGCTCTCAGAAATATCGGGATTAAATCCGAATTCATCTTTGATCCCAATGAGCGTTTTGAGAATACGGCCGAAGCAATCAAAGAGATAAAGGATAAAGGAGTCTCCTTGTTTTCAAATAACATTGAAGATAATGAGAAAATCGAGGCTTTGGTTCTTGAGAACCTGAGCAGTGCCGATTCCATCATGATTCCTTTTTATTCAGTAACGGAAGATAAAGAGGTTTACTTGCCTATAGAACTTTGTTACTGTGCTTCCGGATCAAACGGAATGTGTGCCGGAAATTCTTATCAGGAAGCCTTTCTTCAGGGAATTTGTGAAATATTTGAACGTTTTGCTGTCCGTAAAATGATTTTTGACAGGATCATCCCACCGACCTTGCCAATTGAGGCCTTCCCGGAAACAAAAGCTTCTGAAATGTATCACAAGCTGACATCTCTTGGATATCGAATCATTATCAAGGACTGCTCCATGGGAATGGGACTCCCGGTGGTAGGCGCATATATCGTGAATCCTCAAAACTCGACTTACAATTTCAAAATTGGAGCTGATTTTGTTCAGGATATAGCTCTTGAAAGATGTCTGACGGAGGCATTCCAGTCCGCGGAAGGGTTCCGTGGCTTGTCGCTGGATAGTCCTTGGCTGGATGAGAAGGCTTATGACAGGGATTTCTGGTTTGATAATTTCAACAACATAATTAAAAACAGTTCCGGAATCTGGCCGTCATGGATTCTTGGTGAAGAATTTTCATATGAAGGTTCTTTATATCCGGAAATATATGGTGTCGATAACAGGACTGATATCCAGATTGCCTTCAAAATTATAGACAGGTTGGGTTATAAGATATATGTCAGGGATAATACGGCAAGCAACATCCCGGCATTATACATCTATATTCCCGGCATGAGTACTCCGTATGTCGATGCCGACCATTTCAGTAACAACAATAGGTTCTTTTTTGAGACGGATCTTTCCGGACTCGGCAGGATATCGAGTTCAAATCCCGATGAGATTGAAAGACTATTCAAGTCGCTGGTAAAAATACCATACAAGAACCTGCTTCAGATAGACCTGTCTCCATTTGCCTTCTACCAGAAATCCTCTGACATGCGGAGTCTGAATATCCTGCAACTGGTTATGATGCTTGCATATCGTACCGGGGATTATGATACAACAATAGCTCTCCTAAAGGTATTGTCCGCCAACGCCGGTCCAAACAAACGTTATTTCTCGATTGCAGCCAAATTCGTTTTCCTTAAAAAGAATGGCTGCAATCTGGAAGATATCAGAAAGATTCTATGCAGAAGCTTTGATAACAGTACTGTAAATGAGGTTATCTCCGACTTTAACAATCCGTTGGAGATATTTAAGGATCATAAACTTCCTATCGGACTTTCCTCAATGGAATTATCCGAACTGACAGAGGGTATCGAGTTGCTCCGGATTATCGATTCTCTTAATGAAAAATTTAAGGGAATGATGATAAGACAAAAGGATATATTAGAAAAATTACTGTAAACAGTAATCCTTAAGTCCAACTACAAACTAAGTTTCAAAATGAATACAACATCAGATACCCATGACAGAATCGAGCTTCGCTCTGAAAAAGTCCGTAAGCTCATAGGTGAAATTCCTCCATCATTAGTTAGATGGGGTACTGCAATAATAGCAATAGTCTTCATTGCTCTACTGGCCGCGGTATGCCTGCTACCATATCCCTACTCAAACGGAGAATCAATCCTTCGACATTTTATTGGATAATTGTCGATGTATTTCTATATATGTCAAATAACTTAGAAATGGATATCAATAACAAAATAATCTAATTCAAATTAAAACAACAAAATGAAGAATTTTATTATGTTCGCCATGTTCGTCATGGCACTTGCTCTCTCATCATGTTCTGATGTAGAGATGCCCGACACTAGCGTACAAGATACGCTTTCCAGATCGAATCAGACTAGATAGTCTGAAAGCTCCTTACTCTATTTTGAAAGCGTGGAAGAATTCAAAAATGCAGTTGCAAATATTGCAGCCCTTTCTTCCGATGAAGAAAAAATGGAGTGTGTTAATCAAAACCATCCTAACTTCAAATCCATTCAGAACGTATATTGGGATGCTATGGAAGAAATGGCAGCTATGGAGGAAATCGATGCTGAGCGATACAATGCTTTTGAGCAGAAATACGCATCTCTATATTTCCCCAAATACGAAGAAGATGCAGGGTTCTATGTACCAATGACCAATTTGGATGCAGCATTTCTTGTTAATGAGAATTGCGAGGTATCCATTGCAGGCGATATTCTAAATCTTCATGATATTGAAGACTACAATCAGCTGGTGGAACTGGGACGTGCATACTACTCCACAGATTCACCTATGTGTCTGGCAGCAATGGGATCGTTCAACCTAAACAGTACTTCTATGAACTCTGTAGGACCAGAATACGACTCAGGATGGAAAGTATATGGCGACAGAAAAGTAAAATTGAAAGCCAGACGTAAATTCAACACTATTGAAATGGCAGTAGGATTCAACGGTAGCGAAAGTGTAGTACACCTCGAATTCTGTTTCAGAAAGAAAACGTGGCTCGGTTGGGCTAATTATAAGAGTAAATCCACCATTACCTTCAAAGCTACAGTACCTGGAGGTCGTATTGTTGGGCCGGTATCATTCTCCCATAACGGCACATCTTCCCATGATTCAGAATTACGTTATCCCATAAGAATTTCAAGTGATGCAACTCATTGGTACTATACTTTTGACGAAGCTCCATGTGAAGCATCCATAAATTTCCAAGGAGTGGGTGAGACACTAAAATATACTTGGAATATGCCAGGCATACAATGCGTCGCTCCGATATCGGCCAGCCCCGCTGCCATTGTTCCTGTCCTATAATCGCAATTTAGCAATTTATGAGACATTTAATCATCATTATCATGTTAGTTCTGCNNCTCAAGTCATGCTCAGAACAGATGGAATATATATGCCGGCGGGAGTATTTCTCATCTCTGTGAAAACCCGTGGATAAGCTCTGACAAATCCTATGGTTGGGGGGGCGGTGCATTCATAGGCGGTGGTTATGAAATCAACTTCAACTCCCATTGGAGTCTCACCCCACAGCTGGAGTTTGCATACAGCAATAACGGAGCCTCTCTCTCTTCTAAGGAACTCAGATTCTACGCGAATCATGCAGACTGGCAAAGCATCTGGAGCATAAATCTTCCGATAATAGCAAGTTTTAGAGTCCCTGTATCGGACAATATAAGACTTCGCTTTCGTGCAGGCCCCTACATACAGGAAGCAATCGCAGGTCGCCAATATCGGAATGATAGCGATCAGAAAGAATCAATGTCAGGCAGCTTTTCAAACCGATTCAATGTTGGGGCGACCGGGGAAATAGCTGTTGAAACAGGCAATCATATTTCCTATAGGTTCAGGACAAGTTACCCTTTCCTTAAAGAAGGATGGGTAAGAAAAACAATCAATCTTTCAATCGGAATCCGATATTCTTTTTAAATATCTCCGTGTTTGTTGATATCCTACAAACAATCGTTTTGGGGCTGGAATATAATTGGTTTTAAATACTCCTCAATCTCATTTAATCTAGCTCCAAAACAAGTCTCTAAATAATAATCTCTTTTGATAAGAGAACTTAGGTTTAGAACTATAAAATAGACTCATTGCCAAAAGCATGATAAAAAATGCATTGGCAATGAGTTCTAATATAATGTTCTTTATTTTTTTATTTAATAACAATATTACTGATTTAATGAAAATACACTTTTGTGTAATATGGAATCAATGAAGATGTCGTAAATTTGCATTTAAATAAAACTACCTATATGGATAGATACAACAGAAATAGGATTTATGTAAGCGATGACGAGCAGGAGAAGATTCGTAAAACAAGAATACTGCTTGGAGGCGCGGGCATTGGTAGCATAATAGCTGAGTGTGCCTTGCGATTTGGATTTGAGGATATTGTCATAGTTGATGGCGATAAGGTTGAGCTTTCCAATCTTAACCGTCAGAATTATGTAAAAAGCGATATCGGCAAATNNGCTGAATGTCTTGCGAAACGCCTCTTGAGAATAAATCCAAAAGCCAATATCCAATTTCATGATACCTTTATAGACAAAGGGAATGTTGAAAATTTGCTGAAAGAAGTAGATATTGCAATCAATGCTCTTGATTTCAAAAGCGATATCCCTTTTGTGTTCGATGAGATTTGCTCAAAGAAAAAGATACCGGTTCTCCATCCTTACAATTTCGGTTGGGGAGCATTTCTGACAATTGTGAAGCCTGGTGGCTATAAACTCAAGGAACTTTCACAATCATATAAAGGTTTTGAGGTAAAGATGGCAGATTTTGTAGCTCGCTACTGTATGTTCTGGAACATGCCTAACAGGTGGTTGAACGATGTGGTCGAGGCATACCAAAACGAGCCGGGGGAATTGCCTCCGCCTCAGCTTTCCGTTGCATCATGGATTGTCGCCGGTCATTGTGTCAATGCTATGTTCGACATTGTAACCGGCAAGGAAGTCAAGTATTTTCCTAAATTTTACTTTTCCTCACTGCGTTGCGATCCTGTGTAAGAAAGAATTCTTTATATGAGCTGATGGTTCTGTGCGTATGTAAGAGCCTCTGCAATATTCTTTACATCCATCTTCTGAAATATACTTCGTTTACAAGCTTTGACGGTATCGACCGATTTGCATATGTTGTCGGCGATATCGTTCATTGTATATCCTTGGGTTGATAAAGAAAGTACTTCCCTTTCGTTATCAGTCAATACAATTTCCTTACGCTCTTCCCATTTATGGTCATAAAGAGAATACTGATAAAATGTGGAAGCTCCGACTTTTTTCATAATCACATTGCCAGGTTCATTAGTTGCTGCAAGTGATATAGTACATATAGCCAACCATATCCTTCCGTCTTTTGTTAATACAAGAGGTGTCAGTTTATGGTTGACTAGACGCTTGCGTTTATCCCTCATGATATGAAAATCGTAGGATATGGTATAATTCTTTCTTTCCCCTATTGGAAGAGTATTAAAAAGCTTGAAGCCTTTGGTATTTATCTCAACAAGCATTTTCAAATCCTCTTTCGGTACGTAATCAATATAGAATTTATATCCGAAATCTTTAATTTTCTCAGCCTCCCCACCGCATAAACGTGCTATATTATTTGAGACATAAAGAAATCCCTGCTTAAAATAATCAATTATATATACACATTGGTATGTAGTCCGCTCAAATGCTTTGGCGGCCTCAATTATCAGCCCAGTCTTTGAATAATCTGAGTCTGAAATGCTCTCAATGGTATTTTGTAGAGTAAAGAAGTCTCCTATATTGATATTTGAATTCATACTTTTGTGTTTTGTGGGTGCAAAATTACAAATAATTTATGGTCTTACCAAATTTAGATACCGAAAAGTATGTTATTGAAACACTTTTGTGTAAATTTATGTCGGTTCGCCAATAAAAAAACAATCCCATCAATCTATAATTAAATTATTAACAAAGCATTACGATTCCACTATAGAGCCATTTGCTATTTAGATATAGAGAAGTTAAACTGTTCTATTCCATTAATTAAGTATGACAATATTCTATCTTTCATTATCAAGATTAAGCAACAGTGAGATTTTTAGGATATTTCATATAATTAAATATTCTTTTCAGTATCTTTGCAAAATAATCGATACAAATATCATAAATATGTGTCTTCAATCTAAGAAAAATATAAATTTTTTGTAATGAATACAATTCATCCAAAACAATATCCTCTATGCGAACAACTTGTAGAAAGGATACTTACCAAGTTTAATGATGGAGGGTGGATTACTCTTTGTGGAGAACGAATCTTTTCATGTCTTGTAAGTGACCGTGCAGTTGATTCATGTATGCAGACGGACACTTGGGAGATTAACCATTATGAAGTCGGTCCAGTAATAAACGAACAATCAGATGGTACATTTATTAGTTATTCTCGATACTGGAATGATATATCAGAACCCATGGTTTTATACTTGGAAAATGAAGGAAGATGGGAAGACGAAGTTTTTCTATCTGAGGAATTCGTTATGTACTTCAAGCTCCATAAAGACATAAAAAATAAAAGCAAATGTATTTATTATCAAGTTGATGAGTGTGGAGAAGATGTGGAGGTTGCCAGAGTTGAGGGATTAAATTTAGAAGTGAAACTGAAATATGTAAAAGAATATATTGCTGTTAAAGGTCTCAACCTTTTGGTCTTTTGTGATGAAATTGTTTATAGTAAGCGGCATTTAAACGAATTAAGTGAGCAAGCGATACCTTTGTCAATAACGAGAGGAAATGATTATATATTCAGCTATGCTCTTAGTAATTCAGTCGGATTAGGCGAAGGTTATCAATCATGTGCATTACTTCGAGGCAAATGTGTATATAAGCATGATGATAAGAATATTCAACATCTTTGGAAACTTAGAGATTCTGGATTCGAAGAATTCATAGTCGGATCAGATGTAGATGGGAATGAAGTTTTTATTTCTTGTGATGAACGTCGGATTCCAAATCCCTTTACTAGAAGAGGTGATGAACCGTTTTCCCTTTCACCTATTTTCTTCAAAAGGGACGTATTGTCTAAGTATTTCCAATCAGTTGAGAAATTTTCAGTTCATGATGGATACATTTCAGGACCTACATGGGGTATGCGAATAGACAATGATCGTTCCGATGATTATGTGGTAGTTGCACTTGTGGATTTAGGTCGAATACCACATAAAGAACAGCTCCATTGGAAAAACTTCAATGTACTTCCTCCCAAAAATGGGTCTTATAGCAGTACAACCAGCAAGAGATGGTTTGATGCGATTCCAACAGATTGCTCAGACGCTCCGGATTTATTATTTAAAGCCTTATATGTAAAGGCGAATAATGTTTGGGAGAAAAAATATGGTTGGCCATTATTTAAGGAATTGGCTGATGATGACAAGTATCATTTTGAGGCTTTGCATCTAATGGGGCAGGATGATGACCAAAAGGATTTCGATGGGCAAATTCAATCAATTACTAAACTAGTCATAGATTCCTTAAATGAAAAGCAATTAGTAAAGGCTATTGATGGTACATTCCCTGAGGTAATACAGTTCCTTACAGAAAAGAAAGTAACAGATCTCAATCCTACAACAATTCAGGGTGGCATTTCAAGGTTTGAATGCTTTTTGATTTCAGAAGGTAAACTGAATAATGATTTTGTCAAACTCCTTCGTGAAATACAAGAATTGCGTTCTTGTACTGTTGCCCACAGGAAGAGTACCAAACTTGATAAAAAAACTGAAGCTTTATTTAATTATTTTGAAATACTTCAAAATTCAGATAAAGACGTTCTATTCAACTTGTTAAATCGCCTCAATGAAATGTTAAAGTGGTTGATTTCAGTTGCAGAATATCCTGATTGATAACACATTGCAAACGCATTGGCTGTTATTTATACTTATGTATGGGAACGTTTATTTTCCGTTAGTAAGTTTAATGACAGAAATTTTATGAATTTAAATAACGAACATTTATATATGACAAAAGCAGATATAGTTAGCGAAATAGCTAAGACAACAGGCATCGACAAAGCCACTGCACTCACAGTCGTCGAGCAGTTCATGACAGTGGTCAAGGATAGCCTAGCTCATGGCGAGAATGTGTATCTACGTGGCTTCGGCTCCTTCATCGTAAAGCAGAGAGCGGAGAAGACTGCCCGCAACATCAGCAAAAACACCACGCTTGTCATTCCGGTTCATAACATCCCGGCGTTCAAGCCAGCCAATTCTTTTAAAGAAAAAGTTACCAAGTGATATGGAAGAAGGAATTAATGAAGAAAAGTCAACGGTAGAAACCGTCCATATCCAATCAGATACTTGCAACTGCTCTGAATGTCAGGAGAAACGCAGTAAATATGTTGCTATATTTGATGTTGACAGATATATAGAATCTCTTAACGATTGGGATTGACAATCCCACAAATGGTAACGAAACAAAGCAGCCCGGCCTCACGGTCGAGCTGCTTCGCATTTTAACCATTAGTAATTCCAATTATGAAAAAGTAGTTTTATCTGGCAGTAAGAAATAGTTCTATCTTGCAGTGGCGGTTGGCTTCGCCGGGATTGAAACGGTCGATGCCGCCTTGGTTGATTTTGGTTATGAGGGAGGTGTTGATGCCTCGTTGATGAAGCTGACTGATGATATAATCGGCACGTTCGTTGCCGAGTCGGTGATTGATTTCACCGGTTCCGGTTTCGCTGTCAGCGGCGCCGGTCACTCGCAGAGTAAGTCCATACTGTTTGGCGACACGGGCAATCTCATCGAGATTTACAAGCTGAGACTTATCGGTCAGATTAGTTGTTCCGAGGTCAAAGAAGAAGAATATCGGACTGCCTATGCATTTCTTCCCGGACTGAATGAGTGCCAGATAATTGTCATTATTCAATACGGCAACTGAATCCGAGGAGGCACTACCATTACCGGCAAATCCTAATCCGGCTATTGAATCGGTAGGCTCACCATTGATCAGGCTGTCGATGTAGTCAGTCTCATCATCAATTCCATCAAGATCTTCAATGTCCCTGAGCATTTTGGAACTGTAATCATTCTTAGCACCCTTGAGCCTTGCGCGAAGGCTGTTAAGACCGGAATAATCATTGACCGGGTAATGACTGACGGTATTGTCCTTGTCATATTCCTGATTTAAGATATTGCCATACCGGGAGAGCAGACCTTCAATCTCCAGAATCTTCTTCAATTCGGCAACGATACGGTCATCGCTTGAAGATTTACGCGACAACCTGCCATTCTCATCCGAGAGTGAAAGGCATAGTTCCCGCAGACGCGAGTTATCCAGCATCACAGGTCTGGCATCAATGACCTTGCGGAATCCCGGACTGCCCAGTGTGAAAGATACTCCGGCAGACAGAGACAATATGTTGTCACCACCGAAACGGTTTGCCGTTCCGAATCCGTCGAAGTCAGAGAATGTGGTCTTGCAGCCTAATTCGAGATTCAGCTTCAGTCTGGAAGTAAGTCCGTATTGGGCTATGACACCATAGCTTAGGGCAAAAGGATTTGTCTGTGCCTGTCTGTTGTGGAACATCCCCACACCGAGATACGGAATCAGACCGAAGCGAGTCTTGTCATGGTTGCCATACAGAGAGTTCGTGAGATTCCATAGGATTTCGGAGGATACGCCCCATCCGGTTTGGGTTTTGCTTTCGGGACTGGAGAGCCAGTAACCGTTAAATGACAGCCTGCTGCCTACAGTCGGAGTGAACCACTTGCCGGCGTTGATGCCGAACTGCCCCTTGATACGGCCGCCGAGGTCATTGCATCCCATAGGGGTGCCAAGGAAAGCGTTGATGCCGCCGTCGGCTCCGATGAACCAGTTGCCTTTCCATCCGGGAGACTCGACCACATCCTTGTTATATGAGACTGACGGTTTGTAGATAAGCTCCATGACATCATCGGGATGTGTCCGGGATGTTTGGACGTAAGCGAAAGCGTCTGAACTGACGGCACTTGCCATCAGAGCGACTGAGAGTATGTAAAGTTTGTGTTTCATCTGATTGGTTTTGAAATTTGAGTGCAAAGGAAAACATAAAAGATGCGACAGCGAAATATCCTCTATGAATCGGACGATTATTTAAGTCGCTTTATATGTATCATGAAATCGGCACTACTTTCCGGCACTCATTCATTGTCAATGTCGTTTTACCTGCTTGGGCGCCGGACGGAGCATCTTGTGCGCCTGCATCATGCAACGGTAGGCAAAGCGACGGTCATCCTCATTCGGATCGCGGCCCCACGGAAGGTCGGACGCAGAGCCACCGCCGCCGCTTCCCTTGGCGAACTGAATTGCCCCGTCGAGATACCCGGCGAACAGATACATCGCGCATTTCAGAATCTCGTTGGGCTTCTCCGCCATTGCCATGAGAAATTCCCCGTCGAAGCCGGCTTTCTGTTCCGGCGTCATTGCCGCCAGCAGAGAGCGCATATCGACAACAGATCTTCCGAACACGGCATCCGTCAGTCTCATGCGCATCTGCTCCTGGTTCTTCTCCGTGAAATTGTGGTATTCTCTCAGCGCATTGGAGCGTTTCTCGTTGACAGACTTCAATTCATCCTGAAGCTGTGCGAGCTGCCGGTCGGCGGTCTTGAGTTTTTGTCGTTTGTCTTCAAGTGATGATTCGGTGGCACGGAGTTCACCATTAAGGTCTGCAATGCGTTGACGCAGTTCTTCGGCATCGCCGTTCCCTGATTCGATGTCAGATTCCAGTCGGTCAATCTGGTCATTGAGGTCTGCCTCGCGTGTCTCAAGATTGCCGATCATAGTATTGAGACCCTTGCAGCGTTTCTCCGCCTTACGGATATCCGCATACAGCTCCTTCAATGTCTCGTGCCTGTCGCTAATCTGAAGTTCCAGGTCGTTACACTCCTGACGTAGTTCCCTGCGATATTCCTCGGAAGTCCGGTGACGGGCACCTGTCTCCATGATGCTTTGACCACGGCCAAGTCCCCATCGCTCGTTAACTGCGGCAAGCTCATTATGAAGCCGGAGAGTGCGTTCCTTGAACTCGATTTTATCTTTACCCGCAAACAATTCCTTGAACGAAAATTTATTACGAGGCGTGATTGGCAACACGGTGCAATGGATGTGCGGATTTTTCTCGTCCAGATGGACATAGAAACCAACGATATTCTCTTCGCCCCATTTATCACATGCGAATCTGTAAATGTCTTTGGCCCAATTTTCGATGTCTTTACATCTGGTGATGGATGAATTGTCCGCACCATGTTCCAAATCAACTATCTGATTGCCGAAAGCCAGACGGTGCATCCGGTCCCGGCTTCCTCCGAAGATGATATTGACAACGGTTCGGCGATTAGGCTCCTTTCCTTTACGCTTCATTTCCTCATTAGGGTCGATTATTCCCCGTTCCGCAAGCGTCTCCTTGATGCGCCGGGGAATACTCTTTGTCTGATCTATCGGTTGTACTACACCTCCCCGGGCCACCTCAAAATTGAGATGCGCCCGGGTGCGGTCATAGTTGCCGCCCTTGACGGCAACATTCCAGCTTCTGTCAGACCAACGCCGTTGATGCTCGTTGGACTGATTGGTTGACATTCCTGCCGAGGCATGGAAGTCAATTACCTGTTTAGCCATATAAGTGTAAATTAGAGTGTTAAACGCAGTTCTAAAAGGGCCGAGCTTGCTCGTAACAGCCTGCCGGATACGGCAACTCTCCGAGGATTTTCAATCCGAGGGGGGTATTAGGCTACCCGGGTGGTTCACAATCCGGCAACTTCGCGCAAGCGCGTTGTCTATAAGCCGACCTGGACGATGACCACGGGAATCGGTCAGGCATATACCCGGAGAGGCGCACAGCGCACGTCAGAGAGGCTCGGAATGGCCTCCTGCAACCTTCGGGTATCCGCTATTACCGGAAGCAAGCAAGGCACGTTTTAGAGGCTGTCCTTGATGAAATCGACTTTCAAATGGTTGAAGAATCCGTCGAGCGCAGACCGGGCATCCGTAATAGAGGATGATTCTTTGACCGCTTTGATAACGGATGTCTCATGGTGGAGACCGGGACTGTAACCCTTAAGGAGACGGAGCCAGTCCGACCAGTTGCCGGATAAATACACATTGAAGATGCGTCCAAGGCACTCGATGCTACAAGAGTCAGCCGTTTCGGGAAGCTCTGCCGGGCGGTTATGCCATTTCCCAATCATCTGCCGAATCAGTGAATACTGTAAGGAGATAATCTTGTGCGAATAAGCATCATCGTCTTCCTTGTCAAAGGATTCGAGCGTTTCTACGATTGTCTCTACAAGTTCGGAATCGGTTATATTGCCGTCAAGCCATTCGTCCAACTTGTCAGCAAGCGGTTCCGGCACCTTGAACGGTACCTGCGGCATAATGAAGGCAGGGGCGTATGCGGCATCCGGCCAGTCCATCGTCATGGTAACGAGAGAACAGCGGTCAAGAGGTGTCTTCGACAGAAGTCCGAAAACCTCAAGCTGGTCGAAGAACTTGCGCACTGTCTCGCGTGCCCAGTTCCAACGGTCGGCAAGGTCTGTAATCAAGATTACGAGCTGGCCGGTTTCCAGATTGAATGTCTGTCCATAGGCAGGCTTATAAGGGGTCTTTGTTTCCGCGACATTGTGCAGAAGGTAAAGATAGGCACTGAGCCTCGAAGCACCGAACTTGGTAGGTACTGCGAGGTAGTCCAGAATCTCCGGTGTGAGCCTCACGTTCCATAGGCGGCTGTGGGGCGTCTGGCGGTTATACTTGGTTTTGGTCATTGAGAGATGTGGTAATTGAATAGAGGTTTATTATCAAATTATAAGAGGTAACTGTCTTAATGGAAGGGATAAAAATGGACTGCCGCTGTCAGCAGCAGAGAGCATGGATGCCCCGTGCCGTAGCCGGTCGGTGGCATCCTGTGTCTCCGCATCAAGTTCAGCCAATCTTTCCGCGCATCAGCTTTACTTTCTCAGCCTCGCAGAAAGCGTTGTATTCTGCGGCATTGGTTCCGCGCTCGATGGTCTCGTCTATGATGTCTCCGAGCTGGTCGAAATACACCTCAGGGTGAGCAAGCCGGATGCCGTTTTCGTCCTGGAGATAGATTTCGTAATAGTCCATCTCGTTGTAGGAGATTAACACGTCTCCCTTGAAAAGCCTGCCGTTCACTTTGAACATAAGAGTTGCCATATCCTTGTGTTCGGTGGCGAAGAAGCCGTGGAGTGCGCCCCATGACCATATTACGTTCATGGGCGTGGTGGCGAGCAACTGTTGGCGGATAGTGTCCGCAATCTGCATTACATATTCTTTATCCATAGTGCTGGGATTTATTGTTTCCCTCACCTTCGAGAACCATTCTCATTGGCTTCGGGAAACGGGTTGTTTTCTGCCATACAAGTTGCCGTATCTTACGAACCAAAATCTCTGCGAGACCGTCGGCCTGTTTTGGAGAGTAACCGGATGCGGCGATTAACTTTGCAGAACGATAACCCTCCGGAGTCAACGCGAATAGTATCCTGATATAAGAGTGCTATTCGCACAAGCGGTATATCTGGAAAAATTCTCCGGCGACTTCAGTTGCCGCATCAGTTCTTCCGACGGATAGAAGACCGAACCGATGGAGAATATGTAGAGATTCATTGAGAGAGGCCATATCGCCGGTTCGACAACGCAGGTCAGCATGGCTATGAATCCAAGTCCAATGCCGAGGCGGGTCTGCAGCCAGAAGATGCTGCGTTCAGTTATGCGGAAAGAGAACATCGAAAGGCATAGGACTGTACCCACTCCGAGGGCCCAGTTCACTCCGTAACTCTGCAGATAGCAGAAGTTGAAGGAGAGCATAAGCAGCATCAGGAGCGATACGAAAAGTTTGCGTGCCGACAGGCTGAACGTCATCCGGCGATAGAACTTCTGCATCCCCGGTGTGTCACGGCGATAGAAGAACATCGACAGCATGGTGACTATTGCCGGATAAAAATGAAGGAACATTTGCATATTGGTAATCTTTGTCTTGTTACGCCTCAAGTTCTAATTCGAGTGTTCCCCACGAGGCTTTGGAGAAAATCATATTGACATCATTGAATGTCAGGGAAAGAGTGTTGATCCGTGCAATCATCGAACCGTCATGGCCGGAACAATCGGATATAGCCTTGTCAATCCGGTCTTCCGGTATTGATATTATCGTTCCGCGCCTGTATCCGTAAAGACCTATCCTGACTTCAAGGCGAAAGACCTTTGAAGTGACTTTCATTATCGACGCATCATTTACGGTCACTCCGTTACGGAATGAGCCGAAATCAACAGCCTTTATCCATGTCCTGTGCCAGTCGATGACTTCTATCAGGTGGTTGGCAAGGGCATCCGTCATCAGAGGAAATAACTCAGCAGTTCTTCTTCCGATATGCGGTATGCGAACTTGCCGGATTGCACTGCGGCTCTGCGGAGCGTCTCACGCAGCTCTGCAAGCATCCTTTCGAGAGAGAAGTACAGCTTCACATCAACTCCGGTGATTTTCCCGCAGGAATTTGTAGTGGCGCAAATCTGAAACATCACGCCGGTGCCGGGTTCCTGAAAGGCGCACACCGACTGGCCGTACGCGGTGTCTTCCGAGCGCCAGTGACGGTAAAGCTCGATGGTGCCGTAAGACTCGCTCAGTTCACTGCAGAAATCCTCGAAAGCAAGAGCTTCAGGAAGAGAGAAGTCAAGCAGTGCGTAATCATCATATACCTCACGGGCAGTCCTGTTTTCGAGTCTCGGTCTGATGATGGCCGGGAGCTTCAACGCGCCCGACTCTAAAAATCTTTCTATGGTTCCGTTTGTCATTAAAAATAGCATGATTGGTTAATCCGGNNGGTGCAAAGATAAGTCCGTAAGACATTCTGTAAAAGCCTGTGTTCAAGGCTTTAATCTTCTTTATGAATGGGGCTATAATTTATAATCGGGTTATGTCGCAGATATTAAGAAAGATGCACGGAAACGTATATAAATATCGGCTCCTTTTGCTAACATTATTTACAAATGGAGATTATATTTATATAGTTAAAAAGCTGTATTCCAGATGATAATATCATCAATGTGTGCTATCTTTGCATGAAAGAAAGATAATAGCGCAATACAGATGGCAAGATACGGATACATATTACATTCGGCAGATGATGCAACAGTCAGGAATATTGAAGAATCGGGATGTTGCCGGATATTCAGGGAAAGCAGATACGACACTCAGACAAGACCGGAGAGAAGAACCCTTCTCAGGCAGATCGGGAACAATGACGAGATAATTGTTCCCAGGCTATGCCACATTGTCAATGGCTGCTCCAATCTGGCGGTACTTCTGGAATATTGTGAAGCCCGCAATATCAGACTGATCTCAATCAGGGACAGGATTGACACCGCCGGCATACTCTATGACGGCGAATCGGACAGGAACATAGTGTCGGCATTCAAGACACTGGCATCAGATGTGGCCGACATTAAAAAAGGAAACGGCGAAAAGCCGCTACAAACGCAGTCCCCGGTTCAAACGTCGGTCAAGGAACGGAGGACACAACGCGACAGTCGTGTCATAAGCATGTACCTCACCGGCCTTAATACCGGGGAGATATTAAGACTTAACAACATCAGCAAGACCACGCTGTTCCGTGTACTGCGGAAGCATGGCATCCCGACAGAGAGGCTCGGCAAGAAACGTCCTATCTGTGAATGACCTTTCTGTTTCTTCGGACAGGCTCACGTTCCGGAGGTATGGTGTCGATTTCGCCGTCAGTTGCAGGCAGGCTCTCCGCCGATAAGGTTTTCATCAGAACCGAATCCACGGCTTCAATCCTCGGATAGTATTCATCGACTTTGGTCTTCAGTTCATCAACGGCGTGTTTGCCACGGTGATAGACATACAGTCCGTCACCTATCACATTATCTCCCTCCACCAAGAGATAGAGGAAGAGTATCAATAACAATTTCTTCATATCGCAGGAATAATCAGGTTACACGATATACTATGTCGCAATCAATCACCTCACATGGCTTTCCGAACCACGGGCAACTGCTGAAGTAAGGCTGCCATTCATCATCTGACGGAGGGCATACAAGTTCCACCGCTTGCTCACGGAGCAGGCTGTCAATCTCGTTGACTTCCTGCTCTGTGAGGCCGGTGGCGTCGCCGTTCACCAGATAGCACAGGGCGTAAGTGGGAACTTTCTCGACACCGGTTTCCATAGCCTTCATTCAATGGGGGTGAGTTCTTCGATGCCCACGGTATAACCGTAGCCGTCCTCGTTGCGCCATTCGCGGCAGGTCTCGACATCGACAAGGGTTTCTCCCTCCTGTCCGTCAAAGTTCTCGGCGGCTTCCTCAATCGCCACTGCCATAGCTCCCTTGGCCTTTTCATAATCCACATGGAGCGCGTGTGCATCGGTAATACTCTCTGCTGAATATTCAATCAGCGTAGTCACAAGATAGAATTTCTTATTCATATTCGTATGGTTTAATGGGTTGTCAAATCATGGGGATATAGCGTCCATGCTCCTTGAGATATTCGAGCATGGCCTTGGCTTCATCGTGCGAAGCCTGATTGCGTGCGTCTGTGCCGTAGTCATCGGCTCCGATAACCTCTATGATAGCCTTGCAGAGTTTATAGATATTCTGCTGGAGCGTGCGGTGCATCAGGGGTATTTGTGCCGCAACTTTTCTCGGGTTGAAGGAATAGTTGTTGACTGCGGTCTCAATCGCCTGTGCGAGTTCTTTTTCATTCATATTTTATGAAATTTAGTGTGAATAATGTTTTCTCCCTCCGTTTTGCTCCTATGGAGCTGTCAGGAGGGGTTTATATGCGCATCTCAGTGGCATCGGAAGGGGCGAGAGGCAAGGTTTTCAAGATGATTTTTCAGGCAACTGCAAAATCTCGCGGAAACACTGCATGACCTTAGCCGTCGCTCCCGGATGCCGAACTTCGCGCCATAAACCACGGAGACTGCTCCCGGGAAGAAATGCAGATCTGACATATAAGTGGGAATCGACTTAAAAAGGAGGGAAATAATACGACATATAAGAGGTCATGGGTGCACCCGTCGCGCATAGACACGGTAAAGGTGCCTATATAATCAGCGGTCTGTTGCATCAGTCAATCTCTATTTCATCGGGATAGACATCTATCTCGGCTCCTGAACTTAACTGTACGACAAAACCTTTCGGTGTCTGTGCCACAATGGTGCCACGGCGATAGCCGCGCCACGGCTCAATAAGGTCGCACTGTTTTCCATATTCGGGAAAGTCGGTGTAATGACCCTGCTCCGAACAGGCAGGGTCATTGAAATCGGGAAACATCATCATATATCTTCTTTTTGAGTGTCATCTATAATTTTCAGACAGCAGGGATAGATTGCCTTGAAAGCTTGGATTATGGCATCGGCTGCCTGTCTGCTCTCAGCATCCTCGATATAAAGGCTGTGTGTCCAATAGTCATAACTGAAGTCGGCGACCTCTCCCGAATATCGGTCGGTGCCTGAATATATGGTGGCTGCGAAGAAACCGCCCATGCCGCTTTGTTTTCCTACAAGATGGTTGTAGAGCGTAAATTCCTCGTTGTTGCAGTCAGAACTGGTCAGCTTGTCAACAATACGTCTGATGTATTTATATCTTTTCATACCGCTTTCCGGGCTTTATTGAAACGACCGGCTTTCCAGCCGTAAATCTCTGCGACATAGGGATGCAGGGAGCGGGTGCGCTTGCGGAAGCCTGCCTCGTCTATCTCGCGGTTGTATATCTGTTCTGCGATACGTTCCGCTGTCTCACGGTCTTTTGCCACACGGTAAAGCACATAGTGTGATGCGTCATGGTGGGTCAGTATGCCACGGATATTGTTGCCGTCGGAGTACCATTCGTTGTTATCTTCCGAAATGTTGAAAATGTCATTGATAGTGCTGCCGAGTATCCTGTAGCCCTGCCGTCTGCCGTTCCACCTGCCGACATCGGCAAAAGCGATTATCACGCCTTTAACCTCTTTGTCAAGGTTCATCCGCTCGTCAGCGAGATAGCCGTCAACGACTTCTGCCCACTCACGGTCGGTAACGCAATATTCCTCGTTTTCAAGGATTTCTCGCTGATACTGTTGATATTCCTCTCTTGCGTCATCGTCAAGATAGGTCTCGCTTGTCCAGATTATCAGTTTTTTCATAGTCATATCGTGTTAGATTGTTGCCTGATTGTATATGCTTGGTTCTGAAGTCACGTTGTAGATGTATTGTCCGCAACGTACAAGCAAAGCATCTTTGCCGTAGTACAATTTTTTCATACCCTTTATAGAGCCGGAACGGTGAAAGTTCGGGAAACGGCTTATGTTGCAACGCTTTCCTTGTTCGACTGTCATTTTCTTTGTCTGCATATCAGTATTGTTTGAATGTTTATTCTTCCCCTCCCGTTTATTGCTCCTTTCTGAGCCGTCCGTGAGGGGTTTATCTGCGCATTACAGGGGCATCTTTCAAGGGAGCAAGTGACAAGGTTTTCAAGACGATTTTTCCGGATACCGGCAAAATGGCGCTGAAACTCCTGCACGACCTTGGCTATGCTCCCCGATGCCAAACTTCGCGCCTATAAACCCGATCGGACAGGTTTCGGAGAAAGAATAATATGTGCAAAAGCATCACAAATTCCATTATTAGGAGTTGTTTTATAGTTGCCGACTAAGCAGTTTTTCTCACTTTCAATAATTATCCCTAACAAATGAATGAATAGAGAAAATATCGGTAATTTTGCAAGAATTACCGATATTACAAAATCAAAATCCATTAATAAGAGGTTTGGAATAGAAACGCATAATTTCAATGAATACCGGACTGACATTATATATAGAAAGGGAAATCCTGCCCAGATACAACGGATTCGACAAGGCACACCGGGAGGATCATGCCCGCATGGTTATCAAGCAGAGTCTTGAGATTGCACGGCACTACGCCGTCAATATGGAAATGGTGTATGCCATAGCCGCGTTTCATGATTTGGGGCTTGCCATCGACAGGAAGACACATCATCTTGAATCAGGCCGGATAGTAAGGGAAGATCAGCGATTGCATGAGTGGTTTACACAAGAGGAAATAGAGACAATGGCACAGGCGGTAGAAGACCACCGGGCATCTTCTGACCATGAGCCGCGAAACATTTACGGTAAGATTGTCGCCGAAGGAGACCGCTACATCGAACCGGAGAAGATAATCGAAAGGACGGTACAATACGGACTCGACCATTATCCCGAACTTGACAAAGAGGGTCACTGGCAGCGCACACTCGACCACCTGCATGAGAAATATGCCGAGGGCGGCTATCTGAAACTGTGGTTCCCGGAGTCGCCCAACGTAGAAAGGCTCAATTCACTCCGTGAGATTATAAATGACGAATCCCGGTTGCGCCGGATTTTCGACAGGATTTATAACGAATTGTAAAAGACACCATTTTACCACAAAATTACATCTTTACCTAATCAAAGTAAATATGAGATATTGATGCTAATTACAACATCCGGTCAATTACGGCTGTCATACAGGTTTATAATCGTTAATCCATTAGCCTCAGCTATACGGCAGGTGTAAAACGTACCTCCTTTAGGATTTCCGTTATACCATGCAATAAGTCGTGAACTGTGGACTACCATATAGTCATTGCGCCGTAGCAGACAGCCTTGATAGTAGTGCTCGCTCAAAATCACAGTATCATTTGCATTACGCAGAATGTCATCATGCCGGGATTTCATGGCATCGCTCCATCTCTCGGTCTGTCCGCGATACGGGATAACGGCAATGAGCCGTAAATCCGGCAATTCAGACTGTAGAGAAAGGACGGTTTCCGCTGCCAGCAAATCATAGCCCATAGCCATGCCGCAGAAGAAATTACGAAAGCCGTCTGCGTATGCCGATATTATCGCTGTCCTTAATTGCCGTTCAAGTCGTCTCAAATGAAAGTATGGGACGATGCGGTGTCCGCTGAAGCAAGCGGATACAGACTTATCATATTTTGATTGAACCATATTATCTCACTTTGTAATGGGTTCTTGCGAGGAATACACCTCCGAGTACATTGGCTCCGAGGCTTTCAAGACGGTTGGCATATATGGCATAACTCAAACCTTTCGTTATCACATCATCAAATACCACAACCATTTTACCGCTGAAAAAAGTCGGGTCAAACTCAATGACGTCAGCCTGGCGGACATCCGTCTCTGCCTTGCGGTTCTCGTGAACGGTCATTCTATCGCCACAAACCGACACATGGTCGTAACCGTTGATTGCACCGGTGAGTTCACACACCATTTGGCAGAATGCCTTGTAGCGTATCTCGTTCTTCTCTCTTGTAGATGCCGGAACGGGAGAAAACACAATGTCGGCGCACGTTGCTCCGTAACGCTCAGTCATGGCGGTCGCCGTGCGCCGTGCCACTTCCTCGTATGCCCGTCCGTCCTTGAAGTCAAAAACCAACTTACGGTCGGCTATCTCCCGTTCCCCTACGTTGCGTATGCGTGCAGGGAAATATTTGCAGAACCATGTCTGCGGTTTATCTAACTGCTTTTGAAGCTCAATGTCTATCGTTTTCGCCATAAATTTACATTTTTATCCCTCTTTTTCAGACCTTTTGGTCCGTCGGAGGGCTGTCTGACCGATTTCAGGCATTTCAAGGGAGGCGAAAAGGGTCAATAAGGCAAATTCACGGTGACAGCCGTGACCACCGGCTCTGATTTGACATTTGGCCCGGCCTTCAACTTTGCCGTGACAATCGACGGACGGCATCTCCCGGATCACAGGCACAGGATTAAAAGTGGAATAACCGCAGTTTATAAAAGGCTGACAGGCGCTAAATCAGGATTCATCAACAGTGGAACATAGTGATTAAAAGAGTAAATGTAATCGGCATAAACAGTATAAGAAGCTTGAGCGGCCCGGAATGGAGCCACCGGCATAAAAGGATATACCGGCGTAGTCAGAATAAAGAAAGCAGTGACCGTATGACAGCCCCTGCAATCTTCTTATGATTATGGATATTAAGCAGCTTCTTCGTTGCTTTCATCTTCCGAGGTGTCGTTTGNNTTTTGCCCCTGCACTCGGTTCCTCGTTTTTCGGCATGAGAGCTGCCTTTCTTTCCTCTATGCGCTGATGCCGTTTCTCATAGACCTCGTTGTAGCCTTTCTCAATCTCGGCAAGCTGTTCGGGCATGTGCTTCTTTGCGAAGCCGAGCAGCAGTTTTGCAACCGTGTTGCTCCCGAATGCCTCCTTGAAATTGGCTATAAGATAATCCCTGCGGATTACAGCCTTTGTCTTGGCGTTGAGATTGCTGACTATCTCCATTTTTTCATCATCGGAAAGACAGCCTGCCTGCTTCTCGGTAAGCCCCACAGCCGAGAAATGTTCCTTTCGGAGCGATGAAAGCATGAAATAATACACCATTCTTTCCTCGTCCTGCCCGAACTTGGTCTCGGTCATGTCCGCCTCAAGGATTTGTTTCTTGGTGTCTGCCACGGTTTTCTCCACGGCGATTTCCTTGTTGCGCATGTCCTGTTTCTCGAGTTTCACTATGGGGTCGTCCGCCTTGTTGTCGGCAGTGCCGTCCTCGGAAGCATCGGACGGCTTCACCGCATATCCTATGCTTATGTCATTTTTTTCAATGACAATATAGACAATGATTTCTCCGTTCTCTGCCCTTGCATTGACTTCCTCCACGGCATCGTTATACTCGGAAAGGTCTTGTTCATACTCCGAATGAGCCTCGGCGAAGTCTTCGGCAGTTTCGTATTCCTCCGCAGTCGGTTCCTGCGGCATTGCAGGGTACGGCTGAATGTATGTGCTCGGAGTTTCAATCTCATGTCCCATAGCCGAAAGACGCTCAACCGCCGCCTCGTTTGTGCCAAATCGCCCTTGTCGTAAAGGGTAGGCAGGATATAGGGCTATCATATCCACCGCCTTGTCAACGAGATACGATGTGTTCATATCCTCAAGACATTTGCGGTTGGTGCATTTTCCACAAGTTCCCTCGCAGAAAAGCAGGAGGTTCTTGGTATTATGGGGGCATGAGGCACACATTCCCTTGTCAAATGAGTAACGCTCAAGGTCGGTTGTGAAGTTCTGCTCTATGCGCCTTGCAACCTCGGAAGCTTTCAGCCCACGCCATGAGCCGTAGCCGTAAGAATTTTCGCAGAGGTGCTTTTCGTAAACCTCTTTCTGTATGTCAGTTCCGTATCTGCATATCTCGGAAGCCACGCTCATTGTAATAGCGTCAGCCTCCAGCAGTTGCGCTATTTCGGGGATAAGTGATGTGAATTTCAGTCGTGTGCGTATGTATGCCTCGGACTTGCCGAACTGCACAGCCAATGACTGCACATCGTATCTTCCGCTGTCCATGAGGCTCTGGTATGCGTTTGCTTCCTCAATCGGTGAGACATCCTCACGCTGAAGGTTCTCGGTGACGGCGATTTCAACCGCTTCATCATCGGTAACATCGTATATGTCGNNGGACGCACGGTATCTTCGCTCCCCGAAGATAATCTCGTAGCGGTCGGTGTCCGCAATGGGGCGTAGGCCGATTTGCTGAAGGACACCCTGCGAGGCGATGCTGTCGGAGAGTTCCTTGAGGGCTGCCTCGTCAAAGGTCTTGCGAGGGTTGAATGCGCTCGGCTGAATGAGGGCGAGTGATACGTTTTCTTTTCTGACTGCTTTGGTCTCCATAATCTTGACTTTTAAGATGTTGATAAATATTGTTTTTTCTCCCTTACTTTTATCAGTTCCTTCCGGGAGGGTTGTCGGACTGATTTTTTCGGCAAGTCAGGAAGGTCGCTGCACAGGTGGATTACGACAAGGCTGACAGGGCGAAGCCCCGTCACGCTGCCGCCGGGCCTTGGCATATCCGCGAGCGGCCTTAACTTCGCCGATTCAAAAATCACGGCAACCGTCACGGACGGTATCTGTAAAGCCGTACAGGATATAACTGTTCTCGGACATGGATATTAGTGTCCCGGCATGTCCCGGCATATCTGAAACAGGTGCTCAGGGAGTTGATCCACGATATAAAAGGAGCCTGTCAATAGAAAATAGAAGGGGAAGAAGGGCGGGAGGCATCCATGTGTGGATGAGAGGTAAGCCATCAGGGAAATTGCCGGTCAACGAAGATATGGAAGTACGGGCGTAAGTGGAGGGAAACGGAACCTATGCCTGTACTGACTTCGAGGCCGACAGGCATTTTTCGGATTACCGCTTTGAAAGCGAGTGACGGGCAGGGCAACATGAAATATTGCCGAGTCCGTCTCTCGCTCAAAGTCAGCCACGCGGATGCCGGGTCGGGGCGCAGCGGTATAAAAGAGAACAAAAAGGCTAAAAAGGGTATAAAGCATTTTTTTGAAAAGGCTATGTGTTAAAAGAGGCTGCTGCGCCCCCGCAGTTCAATGCCATAATGACAAAATAAATCCCTGCCTGGCTTCACAACCGGACAGGGAATAAAAGTCAGATATATGGTGATGTCATGCCGCTTCCTCGGTAATTGTCGGCTTGTCAGGCGAGATACCGTCTGACAGCGATATACCTTTTTCGGCATTTTTGAGGTCTTCCTCAATCTTCTGCTGCAACTCCCGGCATTGAGCCTTGAGAGTTTCAAGCTCCGGGGCTTTAGGCCATCTGCGGTCTATAATTTCCTCCAACACCGGAATTTCTTCCCGCAGTCTCGCTATATCCTTTTCTTTTTCAGCTATCCGGGCAGGCATACGCTTCATGACAGCATAGGGATATGCGGCGGCTTCCACGAATGAGAGTGGCAACGATCCCGATTGGGAGCATCGGTACTTGAGTCCGCTTGCTCCCTCGATGAAGAAGATGTTGCGCTCGAACATTTCGGCAATATTAAACTCGCTCCTTACCGTCATGGGCAAACCCATATAAGAACCGACGGCTTTGTGTTCCGTTCCCCGGTAAGACTTTGATATGCGGTGAAGCTCTCGCCCGATTTCCTGCGGTGTGGCAAAAGTGCCGGATACGAGGGTTACTGCTGCATCATCTTTCCGTGAAACAAAACAGCGGTAGTCCATATTCATTTTGGCAATCAGTTCCTCTGCTGCTGCAATGGCTGTCTGATTCTCCGTCATCTTGCGCTCCGCACGGCCTCTTTCTTTTTTGAATATGGCCTGTTCCTTTTCAAGCTGCATAATCCTGTTGTCGAGCTTCGCCTTTTTCAAAAGGTCGGTGTTGCCGGAAAGGATTGCCACGAACTCGGCAAAGTTCATGCCGTTTTCCTCGTCCATGCCGTCCTCGTCGATGCGTCGCACGGCAATGGAGCCGTTGTTAATCTGGTTTATGAACATCTGCTTGTTCTTCAACAGGTTAAACTTATAGGCGTCAAGTGTTTTCTCCGTTCCGTAAATAACGATGTCAACGGTGTTTCCACCCCATAGTTTCACGGTGTTTCCCTTACGGACAGCCCTGCCGTTACGCTGCTCCATGTCGGCCGGTCGCCAGGGTATCTCAAGATGATGTACCGCCACGGCTCGTTCCTGGGCGTTAACGCCTGTGCCTAACATGGTTGTGGAGCCGAAAAGCACACGCACCCTGCCGCTGTTCATGTCGGCGAACAGTTTCTTCCTCGCCCTTTCGGTCTTGGCGCACTGGATAAACTGTATTTCTTCCGAGGGTATTCCGAGAGCCACAAGTTTGTCCTTGATGTCCTGATAGATATTCCACTCGCCGGGTTTATAGGTGGAAAGGTCGCTGAAAATGAACTGTGTGCCACGGTTGGCGTTGGAGCGCACATAGTAGTCATAGACTGTCCTTGCGCATATCGAAGCCTTGTTGCCGGGGTCGTCGCTGAACTTGTCGCCGAGAAGCCTCATGTCAAGAGCCATTTTCCTCGCTACATTTGTAGCTATAAGCATTTTCGCCTTGTCGAGATTGTCGGGTTCGGGCATATCGAGACCGAGGTCAGCCCATTCTCCGGATTTGGCGAATGATACAAGCCTCCCTGCCATTTCTTCCTGCTCGATTGTCGGGGGATTGGAGAGGAAGCGCACGTTCTTTTCGGGAACATCGAGGTTAATCATGTCCGTTGTGCGGTAATCCGTTATCTCACGGAGGAATGAGGCAAGTTCCGGCACCTTTATATAAGAACGGAAACGCTCTTTGCGCTTGATATTACCAGTGACGTCAAGCTCGTAATCCGCCTTTTTCTCGGTGTATATTGCCGCCCACGCATCGAAGCAGCTTATCCGCTGTTTCTTGAGCTCCTGCGGACGCATATACTTGAACATCACATACAGCTCGGTAAGAGCGTTGACAACAACCGTGCCTGACAGGAATGTGGCTCCGAGGTCACGGCCTGTGCGCCTCTGAATGTCGCGGATTGCAATAAGCAGGTTCATCGCCCTTTGTGAGCCTTTGGTGTTTCCGATGCCCGCAACCCTTGTATGGCGTGTCTGCAGCATTAAATTTTTGAACGCATGACATTCATCTACAAAAATATGGTCTATTCCCATAGTATTGAAATCCAGCGTGTTGTCCTTGCGTTGGTCTATGTCGTGACGCAATTCCGCAAGTTTGGCGGTCAGGTTCTCCTGCCGTTTCTCAAGCCCCGTCTGCATCTTTGAGCTGCGGTAGCGCATGGTGGAGTTCTCGAGAACCTCAAGGCAACGCTCGACATCGGAAAGTTCCTCCCGGAAGATTGCAGCCATAGTTTCCTGCGACTGGGGTATCTTTGAAAACTGGTCGTGGGTCAGTATCACGCAATCCCAGTTATTGTTCTTTATCTGCGAGAAAATCTCCTTGCGGTTTGCAGGCGTGAAATCCTCGCGTCCGGGATAGAGTATCTTTGCCATGGGATATGCCTTGCGGAAAGTGTCGGCTATCTCATGCACATTGGACTTGAGCCCGATAATCATAGGCTTGTTGACAATACCGAGACGCTTCATTTCATAAGCCGCCACGCACATTATCATTGTCTTTCCTGCACCGACCTCATGCCAGCAGATGCCTCCGTCGTTCTGCTTTATCATCCACACGGCATCCTTTTGGGATGGATATAGGCTGTCGTATGGAAAATGTTCCAATGTGAGGCCGGGAAAAGTCTGAGCCGATCCGTCGTAGGACGGGCGCACATAGCAGTTGAAGCGGCTGTTGTATTCGGCTACAAGCCGGTCACGGACAGGCAGGGGCTGACGGTCGAGCCAGTCACGGAACGTGGAACGTATCTCCTGTATCTTGGCGGCTGCCTCCTGTATGGCATCTTCATCGGCTACACGGGTCTTTTCGCCGTTGATATACACCTCTTTTGTAAATTCGGGTACGGTGTCCTGTAGCGCATAGACAAACATATCCTCGCCGTTGCAGTTCCTTACGGAATAAGTGTTGTAGGCGACGGCTGAATATCCCGTGAGCCGGAGCAGGTAGGTGTCGTTTATGTCAAAGTACATCAGCTCGGCATCCACCCCGAAAAGATATGACGCAAAAGAGGCGTATAGTTTCGGGTCAATCCACCTTTCGCCCATGTTTATGTCAAGTTCCTCATACGGCACAGGTTCGGGCAACGCATCGGAAAGTGCCTTTGCGGAAATTTCGGCAAAAGACCTCTTGCGCTCGTCAAGGAACGGAAGCAGTTCGGAAACATCACGCAGTTTGGTAACGATGTCGCCGCCGATGAAGCGACCTTTATGCTCCCAACAGTCTGTAACGGGGTTGTAGAAAATCTCTTTCTTGAGTGCTTCGGTGATTTCGTCCTCGGTCATTGCTGCGGTCTTGCACATATAGTCGATGTTGACCTGACCGTGATAGTTCAGAGAACTTGCGAGTGCTTCCATGGGGAGAAGCCTCACCGATGTGTCCGTCTTTTTGAAAGCCACCGGCTCACGCATGATGTCGGATTTGTAAATCTCCCTGCCGACAGCCATTTCAAGCGTCAGCACCTCGTTCCCGAGGCTGTCAAGAGCGATAAATTCCTTGTTGTCGTTATCGTGGAAGAAGCCCCATTTGGCGGTGAAAGCGTCATAAAGGCTGTTCAGTCGCTCCCTTAATTCGGATTGCTCGGTCTTTTCCTCCCTCTCCTTGTTGGAAAGTTCAAAATAGACACCCCTCAACGGCATATAGTCGTTTGCCCTCTCGATGTTTACGCTTCCGTTGTCAACAGGCACGAAATCGACGGCAATATCTTCATAATGGGTTGACTTGCGGTATTCAAGCGTTCCCACCTGACCCTCGAAAACTACCAGTGCGCCCTCTTTGAACCATTCGGGCATTTCCCCGGTATAGCCACGCCGTCCTTTTGCCGACGCGATGTCCAAATCTCCGAAAAGCGACATCTGCGCCTGTCTGCCAATTCCCGGATTGGAGAAAAGCCCCGGCCTGTAATTGCGTTCAAAATCGTATTTCAGTATGGCTGCGAGATAGTCAGCCATTGAAGCCTCGCCGCCCGACCATGAATATCTGCGTGTCAGCTTGCCGTATTGGTTTTTCACAATGCGGCTGTCGGTTGACAGTGTTGTTTTCGGCATGGTGAAAAGACGGTTTGATGGTTCCGTATTTTCCTCGCCGTGCTTTTCCTTTGAGGTCTGGAGAAACATCGCCTCCCTTGATGTGGGGCCGGATTTTGCTGTGTCCTTTTGGAATATGAACAGGTCGCTCCCGACCTCGATGCCGCCTGTCTGCATGAAGATGTTGTCGGGGAGACGGACTGCGCTTATGAGGTTGGCGTTGTTCACAAGGTATTCACGCACGAACTTGTTGCCGGGAGTGTCGGCTATGCCCCTCGATGTAACGAAAGCAAGCAGTCCGCCCTCGTTGAGCAGTTCCATTGCCTTTACGAAAAAGTAGTTGTGTATGGTCTTGGTGGACTGTTCATGTATGCCGCCTTTCTTCCACAGGTCTGCATCGAACACACGGAAATTGCCGAATGGTATGTTTGAGGCGATTACGTCAAAAGATGTATGCTCAAGCCGTTGTTCCCCGATGCTCTCAAAACCTGCCGTATAGGTTTCGGTATCATCGTTGAGCAGGGAGAGGATTATGCCTGTCAGCGTGTCCTTTTCAAAAGCGTATGACTTTGTGCCGTTCATGGCGACAGGCAGGAAGCCGCCGATGCCTGCGCTCGGTTCAAGGAATGTGCGCATCGTAAGTCCGTGTGTCTTGAACGTGGACTGTATCTGCCGTGTCACTGCGTTTATTATAAATGCAGGCGTGTAAAATGCTGTCAGTACCGATGTCTTGATGCTGTCAATGGTTGTGTCGCACCATTGGGGTTTGTCGGTTGGGAAGCTGCCGAGGACTGTCAACAGTCGGTTTGCCGTTTCCTCCATGCTTTGAGGGATTGGCTTTTCAGTGCCGATGTTCAGAACCTCTTTGATACCTCCGAAGCCTGAATATAGCGACATGGTTTCTTTCTCCGGCTCGGTAGCCTTTCGCTTCTGCGAGAGGACGGTCAGTGCGGTTTCTATCGCTTTGACATTATCCTCAAATGATTTGTGTTTGTTGTATGCCATATATCTGATTTTTCTTTCCCTCACATTCCTGCTCCTTCAGGTGCCGTCCGCAAGGTGATTATCTGCGCAACACAGGAGCATCCAAGAGGCTTTAGGGACAAGGTTTTCAAGATGATTTTACAGTATGGCTGTAAAATCTCGCAGAAACTCCGTGCAACCTTGGCTGATAAGCCCGGATGCTGAACTTCGCGCCGATAACCACCGGCAGTGACGGTTCCGGACAGAAAAGGATTTTCCTAAAAATGGGATGCGGCTTTATAAAAGGAGAATTATAAGAGTAGCGGCTTGCCGATATTGATAAAAACTATAAGGGGGACAAGTAATTATGAACATAAATGTTAGTCCTGTCATGGGCCGACGCAGGAATGTAAAAAAGAACAAAAACGAGAAAATATAAGAGGGAAGCGACATCGCCTAAAGGAGAACTCAGTGATGTAAAAAAGGATATGGTCTCAGATGTTTGTGCCATATCCACTGAAGGGGCAGGCAGGGCAAAACCCCGCCTGTCCGTCATGCCGGATAAACTATCCGATTCATAGCTTAATAATGATAGTCAACCACACCGCCTATATAAAGCAGTGTTCCTGCCTCAAGTTCATTCAGACTTTTCATGAATTCTCCCGATTTCTCCGAAAAGGAAGAATATCCGCAGTTGTCACCATAGAATCTACTCCCTACATCAAGCGGATTTTCTATCGCTTCTTGAAGGTAATAAAGCGTTCTCCATTCTTGTATATTGTTTGCAGTTACAACCGCACATTTTTCTTTTATTTGTTTGACCCATTCCTCCTGCCAGATTTCCACACCTCCGTTGTAACGGATTGTATTTTCATCAATTAGAGTGAACATACTTTCAGGCAGTATATTGTTTACGAGGTTTTCTATACGCTCCTTGCGTTCTTCATCGTCAATATTAGAACAATAGTCAAGTCCCGAACAGTCTCCCTGATGTAAGGTGTCTTCGTCAAGAAATCCTCCTTCTATAATCTTTTCGGTTGTTATTTGATAAACTGAAGAGTGCATGATTTTGATGTTTAATGTTATTAATTCAGTTATCTTGTTAAGTTGAAGCAGTCTGTAATGACAAAATCCTCTGTGCCAAATTCAGCGAGTGATTTGAGTGCCTCTATGCCGTTGCAATAGAAGAATATTTTTTCACCGGTGGCATCGTCAATATCGGAAGATAGTTTTATGGTCGCCGATTTTGGGGAAGCATAATAATCATCGTCCTTTTTCCACACGATTTCACATTGAGCATAAAGAGGTTCTGTATCATGTTCGGCACGAAAATCAGCATAGAGGTTATCTATGTCCGTTTTCACTTCATCGACATCGGAGAGGACAACTCCGTTACCGCAGTCCTCACACCATCCGTAAAGAAACGCTTCATCCGTATAATTACGGAATTTCTTGTCATTGGGATTAATCATAGCTTCACACGCTACGTTTATTCCTCCCCATTGAGTACATATCACTTTCATATAATGTTATTTTTTATCCCTCACGTTAGATCCATTTGGTCCCCCGGAGGGCTGTCTTAAGATTTCAGGCATTACAGGGGAGGCGCAAGGGGCAATGAGGCAAATTCACAGCGAAGCCGTGACCGCCGGCCTCGATTTGACATTTGCCCCGGCCTCCAACTTTGCCGCAGAATCACCGGCAGCCCTCCGGGGCCATCGGAAAAATTATACAAAAGACCTTCCGTCGTTTTATTACAAAAGCGCGGCACTTACATCATTAAAAAGGGGGAAGCAGAAAGTATAAAAGGAACCTTGCTACGTTAAAACCGACAATCCGGCGCAGTAAGGTCGGATTGTCGATTATAGTTTTAGTTAATCGCAGATTACCACATCATCATGGCTCAGGGTAATTTGTTGTCCTGATGTCAGTCGCACTACATATTGGTTACCGGAGTCCTCAACGATTTCTCCGCAATCATGGTCTCGCCAACTGTCAAGCAGAGTGCAGAAGCATCCGATTACACTGTCCTCAAAATCTTCCATGTCGCTTTAATGTTTCCCCGAGGCCCGGAGGGTGAGCCTCGGGCATTGTGAGACTTCGGATTAGGAAGCGATTGCTTCAGGTTGCGGTTCCATCATTGATGCCGGCTTCGCAATAGGCTTCACGCTTCTTGCAGCGAGAACGATACGGTGTCGGCTTTCGCCCTCGGCGTTTTTCCATTCGTTAGGTTTGAGGTACCCTTTGACTTCAACGAGGATGCCCTTTCTGATAGCGTCGAATGATGAGAGGTTGGTATTCTTGGCCCACTTTTCGACTGTGATAAGTGAGGACTGGCGTGTAACCTCTCCTGTCGCCTTGTTGGTAACTCGGTTGCTGACTGCGAGAGCGAAGCGGATAACGCTTGCCTCGGTGCAGGTGGTGATTTTCGGTTCGGTGGCTACGAAGCCGCTGACTACGGTTGAGTTAATGATGTTCTTCTTGCCATTGTTGGCGTTGGTGTTGTTAGCTTCCATTTTCGTTGATGCTAAAAAATTAATGTTATGTTTTCTGTGAAGCGATTGATTCTTTCCCTTTCTTCAAAGTCCGTTTCCGTAAGGGGCCGAATCAATTTTTTCGGCAAATCACAAAGGTCGTGAAACGGTGGATTGAGACAAGGCTGCCACAGCAGCACAGGTGATGCCGTGGCACGTGCCGCCGGGCCTTGGAATATCCACAAGCGGCCTTAACTTCGCCGACATAAAAATCGACGGCTCCCTTTCGGATGGCACTTGATAAAACTCCGATCTAAAAAAGCTCGGTTATTATAATGGAAAACCTAACCCAGTATAGAATAGGCTGACTATGAATAAAAAAGTAAGGAAGGGAGGGAAGGCATATCAGTGCGGATTATAGGATGGCTGTCAGGAAGAGTGTCGAGCAAGGGAACTTGTAAGGATAAGCATAAGTGGAGAGCAACGTAACCGATGCTTTCCTGCAAGCGAGTCTGAGCGACATTCTTCAGCCGTCCGCTTTGTCAGGCGAGTGTCTTTCTTGGCAATACAGCATTGCCGTGAAAGACTCTCGCCCAAAGTAATCCGCGTGTATGCCGTGGTTGGGGCGAAGCTGTAAAGAGGTCCTTAAAATGATATAAAGGGTACTGGGGCATGGACACTATAAGAGGTAAGCGGCATAAAGACTAAAATGGCATGGCAGTATGCACGCCGCCATGCCATCTAATACTTGATTTATAACTCCGGCACCGCCAACCAACGGACATTATCATTGCCAGAATAATGAATCATCGGGTCGTAGCGGATTAATTGATAAGAAACAATCTTTAACTCAATGTTGATTATTGCAAGGATTATTACCTGTTCTTTTTCCGGTTTGCAGTCGGAATCCGTGAATTTATGCCATTCAGGAGAGGGGTTCCTGTCGGCCCACTCAGCACCTCTTATGAAGCAGCTTATATTGGGGACAGGATATTCACTGTCCTTGAATATATCTTTAGCGGCGGCTTCTATTTCTTCTCTGCGTGTCATATCTATTTCTTTTAGTTGTCAAAACCAGTCAGGATTGCTTGCCCTCATCAGTTCAGTAAGGTTTTTATCATCCAGTTTCAAATCACATTCATTGGTATAAAAGAAAATCTCTTCATCAATTTTCTCCGCCTCTTTGTCGGCAAAACCGTTGCAGTTGTCGGTCATCGGATACGGCATAAGTGCGTCAAGCAGTTTAAGACCGGCGATAATCAGCGGCTCTCCGTCATTGCTTGAAAGCACACGGCAGGTGTAGGTCTCATCACGATAGGTGATTTCGGTTGTTGTCATTATAACATTGTTTTTTAAGTTGTTATTTCCCTCATTTTTAATTCATTTCCGGGAGGGTTGCCGTGAAATTTTACAGGCTTCAGGAAGGATACCTGAAAGGATTAAGACAAGGCTGCCACAGCAGCACGGGTGATGCCGTGGCACGGTGCCGTCGGGCCTTGACATATCCGTAGGTGTCCTTAACTTTGCCGACATAAAATCACGCGACTCCTTACGGATGGATTCATGCAATGGCTTATAAAGGTCAGAGAATGATATAACCGGGTCGGACTGAGCAAAAGAAAAGCGGTCCGGAGACCGCAAATCTTATGAGGGAGAACCGTATCAGGCGGCTTTCTTCGACTTCCTGGATGATTTCTTGGCGGAAGTCTCAGGCTGTTCCTCCATTTCGGGAGTACGGTGGAACTTCATTGCCACGAGAACGACACGCTGGTTTTTCTTGCCGTCGGTACCCGTCCATTCCTCGGGCTTGAAGTAGCCGGTTACGGTGATGTGCTCGCCTTTCTTGAGGCGGTCGAAGGAGTCGAGGTTCTCGTTCTTGCGCCATGCCTCGATGTTGATGAGGGCTGACTTGTAGGCGGTCTCACCGGCCTGGTTCTTTTCGGCGCGGCTTACCGATATGGCGAAGCGGGCTACCGATGCGGTGTCGAAGTTGCGGATCTGGGCGTCGTTTGCGATGAAGCCGGAGAGTTCGAAGGTGTTGCTGATTTTCTTCATGTCTGAAAATTTTTAGAAGTGAGTAAATTAATTTTATGTGCATTTCAGGGTGTGCGGCTTCAGTGGCAGCCGGGGGTTGTGTGTAACAATACTCTTGCCATAAGAGAGGCACGAACCTATGGAAAGGAAGATTTTTCACACGTTCATTGGCAGAGCGACCTTGCGGAAGCGTCCACGGGACATCTTCAAGATGTCGCAGCATACAACCTTTGCGCAGTAAAATGATTGGCTCTTGCTTCGCCCGGAAAATTGGACATGGAAGGAAATCGGGATACCTGCTCTCTGGTCCGCAGACAGTCTCGGATACGCCGATACAGCATCAGAGAGCCAGCCTCTTTATATAAGCTGCCTGACCATGCCGTCATGAGAGCGCAATCAGTCCTCCAACTTCAATGGTGCAAAGAGAAAATCAATCGACCGTACTCAATGGCGAAGCACAACCAGACCAGTAATCAAAAGAGGACACGGATACCGGCAGCAAAAGCGTGTCAATGTTCGACATTGAAATAGCGGACTGAGGGAGGAAAGCTTTCCGATCAAATCAAAAAGGCGATTGCCGCACGGTTATCATGATTAGAGGTCTCCGTAACGCCTAAAAACCGCGAAAATGTGAATTGACAATAGAAAAGGCCGTTGGAATATATAAATGGATACCAACTCAAATACCAACTGAAATACCAATAGAAAAGGGCATTGAAAGATTCGTTTTTCAGTGTTTATATCGTATCCATTGTGTCCGACCTTATGGCAATTCTCCGGTCCAGCAACAACAACGATGTGACTGAATATATCGGACAAAAATTTAATAACCATTGTCAAAAGTAGTTTTATTAGTCTAACGGACACAAATAAGGATGCAAACTCGACGCTTGCTACCGTTATATTGACGAGGATATGTAGAAAAATCTAATCTGATTTTCACTAATAATTTGTTCGGTAAAGGGAAATTAGTTATCTTTGCAGCGTAAAAGTTGCAGTTTTCAGCACTGACTGTTGAAAACAGCAATAAAAAAGACGCATATGACTTTACACGAATGGATATACCAACGTGAAATACGAGGACAAGTTACATTCTCAGCCAATGAAGTGTACTCAATGCCCGGTATGTCAGCATCCACTGCAAAGACAGAGCTGGCAAGAATGGTCGTGCGCGGACGTGTTCAGAATGTATATAAGGGTTTTTATGTGATAATACCGCCACAGTATGCCCTCAAGGGTATTGTGCCAGCAACATATTACATAGATTCTCTCATGCAATATCTTAATAAACCGTATTACGTTGCTTTACTGTCGGCGGCCGCCCTTCATGGCGCAACTCACCAAAGAGCTATGCTGACTCAAGTTATGACAGTTTCCCCAAGACCAAACATCTCTGAAAAAAATGGTCAGATAGATTGGTCTTTTAGAAAAGATGTTCCAGAGTCACTTCTGCTTTCAGAAAACTCGGAAATGGGGATTATCCATTATTCCAACCCCGAACTTACTGCCGTTGATCTCATACAGTATGCAAGGCATATCGGCGGTTATCAACGAGCCGCTACCGTACTGGCGGAACTTGCTGACGAGGTAGATATAAGTAAAATTAGCGATGTGCTGCCCTACACGTCATATGCAGTGATTCAGAGGCTGGGGTATATTCTCGAATACGTCTTATTTGAACAGGAAAAGGCTGATAAGCTATACAGCGTTGTCTGCCATGACAAGCGCAAGTGGCATCTTGTCCTGTTGAGTAACGAACATCCAAAGGACGAATTGGCAGATGCTAACCGCTGGAGAGTCAACATGAATATTAACATAGAAATAGACGACTTATGATTAACAGAGCCGCAATAATGGCGTGGAATGAACACGCACCCTGGTCGGAGCCATTTATGGTTGAACAAGATTTAATTATCAGCCGAGCTTTGGTCAATATATTCAGTGACGATTTTCTCGCTTCTGAACTCGCCTTCCGCGGAGGTACGGCTCTTCATAAGCTTTATCTCGGTCCTGACCAGCCCAGATATTCCGAGGATATAGATTTGGTACAAATAAATCCGGGACCGATAAAACCGATTCTGTTCCGACTCGGTGAAGTGCTCTCGTGGATGCCGGATAAGGTTACCAAACCGAAACGTCATAACAACACCATGCTGTTCAGGATGCAATCGGAAATACCACCGGTTCAGCCCATACGTCTGAAAGTTGAAATTAATTGCTATGAGCATTTCAATGTACTGGGACTTCAAAAAGTTCCTTTCAAGGTTGAAAATCCCTGGTTCAGTGGAGAATGCAATCTGACTACATATTCTCTTGAAGAATTGATTGGCACCAAACTCCGTGCATTGTATCAGCGCAAGAAAGGCCGCGACCTTTTCGATCTTCAAGTTGCTCTTGATTCCGCGACTCTCGACATTGACAAGGTTCTGGAGTGCTATAACCGTTATATGGGGTTTGTAGTTGAAAAGGTTCCTACATACAAACAGTTCGTCGCCAATATGGAGCTAAAAATGGCAGACCCGGAATTTTTGGATGACACAGATATTCTGCTCCGTGAGGGCGCGCCCAAATTTGAGCCTTATCGGGCATACGATATGGTAAAATCAACTTTCATAGACAAAATGCCCGGAAGAAGAGATTAGCAAATTTTATTCGGTGCAAAGTATCTAAGATTGGCTATTTCTACGATTTTTGGTTAATTGGCGAATAGCCTTTTACTTCATTCTCTGAAAATCGAGAATGCAATATGCAAAGTCGGCAACAAGTTGAGTTTGTTGCCGACTTTGTATATTGGTGATGGCTAAACTGCCCCTATCCAGATTAATAAATGGCAGGATAAATGAATTACAAAAGCGATGAAGTCAATCTAAGATGCTGATAAGTTCTTTTTTAAGGTCATCATCAATTTCTCTGTAGCGTGCGAAGGCACGGCTACCATCCTTATGTCCACTTAAAGCCCCGACGAGATTCGGATCCTTTACCTTTTTGTAGAGATTTCCTACAAAGGTACGCCGGGCGAGATGACTGCTCGCCAGTTCATTTATAGGTCGTTTTTCCTCCAGGCCGGTGGCCGCATTCAGAATAGTCACCATTCTTGTAATCCCACAGACAGTAAATATCTTCTTTATAGCGACATTGTATTTCTGCTGGCTAATGAAGGGAAAGAGTCTTCCTTCCGGGTCTTTCCCTTTATATTTCTCAATAAGGTCAAGACCTCTCTGATTAAGAGGCACACGGATTGTAGAAGCTCTGTCCTTCAGTGTCTTAGAGGCAATATACTCGATTGCTCCGTTTATAATATCCTTATGTGTAAGGCGATACAGGTCAGAGACTCGACATCCTATAAGGGTATGGAATATAAAGATGTCACGCTGAGTTTCAAGCGAGGGATTGTCTGAGAAATCATGAGATGCTATGATGTCTCTTTCCTCCAGAGTGATATAGTATGGAGTGCCGTATCGCTCTGTAGTATTTCCCTTATACTTGGCGAAAGGCTGTTCATCCATAAGTTTCTGCTCGATACAATCTCGGAAGAAGTATCTGAGACAAGCAAACATATTGATGATTGTGTTGTCACCCTTAGGCAGTGGCTTCGCTTTCTTCCGAACCTTTCTGGTATCGCAGGGATGCTTCTCGTAGATTTTCGGATACTTCTCATAGAGTTCTTCCTCACTGCGAAGGAACTTCTCGAAGTCGTTGATGTCATCAACAGTGAAACCTCTAAGAGTGAGCTTATAAGTCTTAATCCGCTTGATCTTGCGGTACATTTCAAAGCGTTGGAGGGCACGCATAAGCACCTCATAGCGCTTCTTGCGCCATGTAGAAGCAGGACGAGTAGCTATAAACTGCTCAAGAGCCTCAAAGAAGTCAGGTTCCTTATTCTCTTTGGGTTCTGTTTGGTCTGCAATACCCTTGCGAGGACGTCCTACTCTTTTCTTTGTCGAAGTAGTTTTATCAGTCGGCTCATCGTCAAGAGTTTCCGAGGCTGGTTTTAGGAAAGAATGGATTCGTCCCTGAAGATACTCGGTTGTCAATGAGGAATGTGGTTCCTCAATACAGATGTCACATATATGAGATTCAAGAGCTTCGAGAGTTTTATTCAGTTGATGAAGCTCCATAAAGATGGCACTTCCGGGTTTGCCTTTCTTTATCTTATTCTGTTCCGAATCATAATTGTCCGGATTTATGAACAAGGTGCTCTTCAGTCTTACCTGCTGTCCGTGATTTATATTCACCCTTAACAGGATTTCAGATTTGCCGTTTAAGGCTCTCTTTTTTGATAGGGATCTTTTAATTGTCGCCATAGAGAGAGTTGTAATTATGAGTTTAACGAAGTTTCGGATAGAAAGGTTTCATTGAGGAACCCTCATTTTAACACTTTACTTCCTGAGACTAAAGTTAATACAAATCCATGAATCCACCAAATTTTTGTCTGCAAAATGTCTGCAAAATGACTTCCATTGTATTCAATAAGTATCTTTGACGACAAATTAAACATTGCTATTACACCCACACAATACACTGATATACAAATATATAACATTACATTTCGCATAGTGTCGCCATGAAACTTTTCGGGTAAATTCAAGTAATATTCGTGTCGCTGTTATTGGGCACCCCAAAATCCCGTAACTCATTGATAATCAAGAGTTGCGGGATTTTTCATTCAATTTTTGTCAGCAAATTGTCAGCGAAGGTCTGAAAAATCGGAAATTTTACCCTCCTGAATCGGACTGAATTTGGGTGACCTGTTCGATTTTGGATTATTTAACATCTTTTAATAAAGTCGGTTTGAAAACCTTATCTTCGCCCCCACTTTTCACCGCAAAAAATTGAGCCACCCGACTTCTCGAATGGCTCGCTTCTCTGACGGAAATCCTCCTCTATTTTGACGCGATTGGCTTCTTTTTCTTCGTAGGCTTGAATAGCTTATAGTCGATACAATAGAGTTTGAGTTTTCTGTCGAGTGTTGGTGCGGTTATTCCCATCGCCTCCATGACACGAACTTTCTTGCCATTGAATTTTGTGAGTAGATGTATTAACTGCCCTCTTTCATCCTCTGGCAAATTTTCTCCATTGTTAGTTTTTGTGATTTTGAGATCTGTTCCACGGATTTTACCATCCTCGCAACAGATGACGGCGTTTTCGATGCAATTCTTAAGTTCTCGGTAATTGCCGGGCCAGTCATGCGAGGATATTTTGATGATTGCACACTGCTCCATAGATGGAATATTCGCTATACCTTTAGACACACAATAATCTTCAATCATCTGATTGGTGTTTGGGATAATGTCTGCCTGACAGTTTCTGAGCGGCGGCAAACGAACCACGTTATGGCTCAATAATTCATAGAGCCGTCGATCAAATCGGTCATTATTTATTTCAGACAGGTCGAGGCATGAGGCTATGAAATGTGCGGTGAATGGAATCCACACATCACTGCCGACACAGCGAAATTCTCCCCTTTCAAGAACATCAACCAAAACATCCTGAATATTTAGCGGAAGCGACGGCAAGTCCCTGAGATAAATCAAACCCTTATCATTAGCTTTCTGGAGTAAGCCCTTTTTATTCTGTTTAATTTCCCGACGGAAATTGCGGACCACACCAAGGAGTAGTTCCATACCATTTTCAACATCTAAGTCGGCACATGAAATTTCTTCAAGCCTGAAGTCGCTGTTTGTTGCGATGCAGTGAACATGTTCCGAAAGATAACTATTGCCAGTCCCCGCCTCTCCGGTTATAAGAACCGGCTTGTCATGATTAACAAGGTTGGTCAAATCCCGGATAGCCTTGTTGTATTCCTCTGAAACATGTTTGTAGCGTTGTGGACGTCTTGCGAAAATCTCATATTGCTTGAGTATCTTATCAAGCTCATTGATACTGCCTCGCTCTATCTCATAGATTTCTTGTGAGCCTAACCGACAAGCACGGAATCCGGTTCCGGCATCCTGATTACTATAAATTGCGACACATAAGAGTTCGGGCACTTGAACAACCCACGATTTTATCAGATCAAGCCCATTCTTGTCATTGTCATCAATGTTGATAAGAGAAGCGTCATATCTCTCATCCCGGATTGAGGATTTTGCATCGAAAAAATTCTTAATCCAGCAGACATCATAGCCCTCCCGATGGAGGGCATGATATATAGAGCTTCCTGCTCTTTCATCTGGCTCATAAAGAAGAATCTTCATATTCTGATTGCAGTTATTATAATTGGACAAGAAGGTATAAGCCTTCCAAAAATTATGTTTTTTATGTTGTAAAACATATTTCTATAATAAAAAGTTGACGGAATGGAACTCTCTTAATAGTCAAAAACATAAAGACTTCGAGGTAAAACATAAAGCCCCTTTATGTTTTGGCTTTATGATTTAACAATCTGGAACACAAGTTAAAAGGCGTATTGCACTGATTTACACCTCATTCAAAAATTATTTATCTTTTCACGAACCATAATAATGCCCATTAGTTATGCTTTTCGATAAAATTATTGTTTAATAACTAACAACCGACGCCTATGACTAATAGCGACGAAATAGTTGAAGCGGAATTTGTCCGACTTATCCTCAGAGGTGAGCTGGACAGAATCAAAGAAGCTTTTGAGAAATTTGCCTCACATCTCATCAGCTTTATTCATAAACCCATCCATTGGGTTGAAAAGCATCATTGCCTCGTGAGGCTTAACGCCATTTTCAGTGTTCACACGGAGAATACTCAATGCCGTACGACTCTTACTTATCTCGCACTTGCAATATCCCTTATCAAAACTATGAAGGAGTTGGTGATGGAGACGCAGAAAAAGTGTGAGGACGCGCTAAGTTCATTCCGTTCAGCTTTTACGCTTGCCAATGGTGAGCCATTGGAATGGACTGATGGAACGTGCGGAATATACGAGCTGATACTGGGACTTGTCTCCAAAGGATCGTTCAATAACGGCAGAGCAAAACAGGAAGATGTGATAAAATTTTTCAATACCACTTTGAATATGAATCTTTCTACTGATGGAAGTTATGAGAACGGTCGCCAAATGAAAAGAAGAAAAGGACGCAAAGGCATGGCAAAGTATGATGAGCGAAAAAACATCGAAAGCCGGACCTATTGGACCGACGATATGCGTGCTTGTCTCAATGACAAGTGGATTCGCCAGGATGCGGCCGGAGACGGTCGCGGCGTGAAATAACCCGAAAAACACAAACAGCGACAGCCGACATCTCCCTCCGGATGCCGGCTGTCGCCTTATTTAATCCCACGTCGTGCAAGGAGTGCCTGAACATCTCCAAGTCTATAATGAATTTTTCGTCCTACTTTCACCGGCACAAGCACTCCAGTCTTGTCCCAGTTGTAGAGAGTTGTGTGACAAACCCCGAATTTTTCCATGACCTCGGCTTTTGTCAGCAGTTTTTCTACCGCGTTATCGGCGGCTACCGGACAAACTTCATCGAGTATTCGCTCAACAAGACGGTCTCCGAGCAAAACGAGGTCGGAATATTTTATTGTGATATTGAAATCGGTGATACCGCTTTCAATAAGAGTATTGATGTCTATCATGCGATTCCTTTTCCTGTCTGTTGGTTAAGTGAGCCAGTCCCAGACAGGTTTAGGGACTGACTCACGTTATTATAATTTGGGGCCGGCGGCTCGATAGCCTCCGGGCGGAGTAAAACCGCAGCCTCCGATGACGATACGGTCGCTCAATGGTTCTCGGTGTCGATAGCCAACTTCGACTGGCTCTGCTACCATAGATTCCTTGTTGCCATTGGTTTGAGCGGGAGTCTCCACTCGCTGAGATTGCTCATCGCGCTTAACTTCCTCGCCGTCCTGTTCCTCCTTCTTTGGAGCGAGGGCGGCGGTGATTTTGCGGTCGAGGGCGGCAAGGTCGGATTTGAGCTGCTTCAGTTCTTCCTCTTTGCCCCATGACTTCGAGATGATGGCTTCGAGCTGGGGAACATCTGCTTTCAGTTTGGCGGTACGTTCCTCATATTGGGCGATGATGCCGGGGATTTTCTCCAGAGCGTTGACGAAGTTCATGCAGGCGGCATGAGTGTCACTCATGGCGATGAAGCCGTTGTTGAATTTGTATTTGTAGTTACCTTCGACCACAAAACGGTTCTGAACAGCCTCCTTGCCGTCAACGAGGGTGCGCTCCGAGATAATGGAAATCGGGACGCCATATACTTCGCCGATGCGCTTGTACTGACCGTGGGTGTCGGTACGCTGCGCCAGTCCTTGCAGGTGGATACCCATGTTCTTCTCATCGGACAGGTTGCAGGTGTCGATGATGAGATTATTAAGCGGATTGCCGTCCTTGTCTCGCCTGACCACTGCCTCGTACCGCGCGACATCAGCCTTCATCCTTTCGATTGCCGCCTCGTTGTTGGCAATGTCGTGGGTGATGGTCTGGTGTCGGAACTTGGAATCAGAGATGCCTTTGTTGTGCGCCTTGCGCTCACTCTCCAGTGAGGCTATGCGCTTTTCGAGCTTCGCCTTTTCCAACAGATCGGTGTTGCCCGATAGTATCGCCATATACTCTGAGAAGTTCATGCCGTTCTTCTCGTCCATAGCACCCTCGTCGATGGTTCTCGCGCCGAGTGCGCCGGATTTGAGCTGGTCAATGAATGTCGCCTTACAGTGAAGAAGATTGAACTTATAGGAGTCCAGCGACTTCTCAACGGCATAGATGATTACATCAACCTTATTGTCAGCGTAGAGCTTGGCAATCTCGTTTCCTGCTCGTATGGCTCTGCCATCCCTCTGAGTGAGGTCAGAGGGACGCCACGGCGTGTCAAGGTGATGGACTGCTACGCAACGTCTTTGAGCGTTGACTCCGGTTCCCAACATGGAAGTCGAGCCGAACAGTACACGCACATCGCCGTCGTTCATGGCCTGAATGACAGCCTTCCTTGACCTTTCGGTTTTACACTCTTGTATAAACCGGATTTCGTGTGCCGGGATACCGTAGTCCTCTATCAGCTTGCGCTTGATTTCGGAATATACATTCCATTCGCCGGGCTTGTAGGTGCCGAGGTCGCTGAAAACAAACTGTGTGCCGCGTTGAGCGTCATACTTGCGGTAGTAATCGGCAATCATCTTGGCGCAGTGGCTCGCCTTGTTGTTCGGGTCGTCCTCGTATGAGGGGTCAATCATACGCATATCAAGAGCCATCTTTCGGGCATAGTCTGTGGCGATGAGCATCTTTGCTTTCTCCTCAGTCTCTGACAATGGACCACGACCGAGAATAGTGGCGTCGCCACTCTCGGCAAACTTCATCAGCTTCTCGATAAATGCCTCCTGCGCCGGTGTCGGTGGGATGTTGTGAAGAATCTCGTTCTTCTGCGGACGGTCAACGCCTACATCCTCCGCCGTGCGGTAGTCGGTAATCTCATTGTAGAATGCCGCTAACTCCGGCACCTTGATAAAGTAACGGAAACGCTCCTTCTGCACAATGTGGTTGGTAACATTGAACTCGAAGTCGGTTGTCTTCTTGGCGAAGATTGCCGCCCATGCGTCAAAACAGCGGATGTCCTGACGCTCCAGCTCATTGGGTCGGAGATACTTGAACAGCAAATATAGTTCCGTCAATGAATTGGAGATTGTAGTGCCACTGAGAAAAGTAGCTCCCAAATCCTTGCCCGTCCTCTCTTGGATGGTACGGATTGCGTAGAGAAGGTTCAATGCTCGCTGTGAGCCTTCCGAGTTGCCCAGTCCTGCCACACGGTCATGCCGGGTATTGAACATCAGGTT